>JAJEIJ010000019.1:0-138856 GCA_022827725.1 Acidimicrobiia bacterium | reverse complement strand
GCTCCCAAACTGGGCTTATAACCGCCCCCGTTTTTTTTGTAATCGGGGCTAGGGGCGGGGGGCTGCCCACCCCCCCCCGGGCCCTTCGCGCTACGGTTCCTACTCGTGACCTCGGGAGGCGCTTGAAGTGTCAGACGCAGTGCATTCAGAGTCCTTGCCGCAAAAGCTAATGGGGCGGTGGCGGGATATTGACCCATCGAAATTGATCTCGCGCTATGGGGTGATCATCACGCTGCTGGCCAGCGTCTTGGCCTTTTCCAGACTTAATGATAGGTACCTAGGGGTTGAAGGCATACGCCATGACCTAAACCTTGCGTCACCGCTGCTAATGCTAGCTCTCGGACTTACGGCTGTGTTGGCAATGGGAGACTTTGATTTGTCTGTCACGGGTATCCAGTCGGCAGCAGGAGCCATTGTCGCAATACTGATCCTGAATCATGATTGGTCGTGGGTGCTGGCAATTTTAGTTGGCTTGGCTTTCTGCCTGATGGTGGGGTCACTTAATGGGTTACTGGTGTCATATGCCGGGATGCCCTCATTCATTACGACATTGGCGACCGGGTTGATCTTAATAGGTGTCCGTTATGAAACGGCTGACGGCAGAAATGTAACCCAAAGAGGGGACATACTATTTCCTGACATTTATAGAGATTTCGGTATTGGCAGACCTGATCCATGGTTGGAGTTGCATACACCTGTGTGGATTGCAGCAGGGTTAGCGATAGTGATGTGGCTCCTGTTGTCCAAGACGGAGATTGGGCGTTATATGTATGCTATTGGTGGTAATCCAGAGGCAGCCCGCTTGTCGGGCATAAATGTTAGAGCCTTACGAGCAGTGGGTTTTTTCTTAGTTGGTTTGATGGCATTGTTTGCCGCTGTAACTTCTACGGCCAGGAGTGCATCTGCGGTAGCGGATAGCGGTTTTTCCACTCTGCTTGGAGCCTACGCGGCGGTTTTTCTGGGTGCAGCTGCCTCAAAGCGCACACTGTTCAACATCCCGGGCACTGTTCTTGGTGTCGTCTTCCTCTTGGCAGTTGACCGCGGACTTGTTTTGGAGGGATATAGCACGGGAGTGAGAGACATTGCCAAGGGTTGTATCCTGCTCTTGGCTATGGCCTTCACCCGCATAGGCGCGTCTCGGCAATGACGGTATTTGCTTCCGCAGCGATAGCTTCCCTGCTCGAAGTCTCTGGCGTCACCAAGCGCTACCCGGGTGTCTTGGCGGTCGACAATGTATCGCTGTCGCTGGGGGCCGGCCAGATCGTCGGTCTGGTGGGCAAGAACGGAGCGGGCAAGAGCACGCTGATCAAGATCATTGCGGGCGCGGAGCACGCCGACGAAGGCCACTTGCAGCTGAGTGGCGAACCGCTGGAGCTGCACCGCCCCCACGATGCCACTGACGCAGGGCTGGCCTTCGTCCACCAGGACTTGCAGGATGTGGGTGATCTGTCGGTAGCCGAAAACGTGATGATGGGTCTGGGCTATCCCCGCAAGATGGGCCTGTTCGTGGACTGGGCCGAACTGTACCGACGGGCCGCCGAGCCCATAGTCCGGCTGGAGGCAGACATCGATCCCCGCGAGCCGGTGGGTGAGCTGAGCGTGGCCAAGCAGCGGCTGGTGATGATTGCCCGAGGATTGGCTCAGCAGGCGCAGCTTCTGGTGCTGGACGAGCCCAGCGCATCGCTAACTGATGAGGAGATCGAGCACCTTTTCGCCGTCGTTCGTCGTTTGCGAGACGACGGGATCACCGTGGTGTATGTGTCGCATCGCCTGGAAGAGATCTTCGAGCTCACAGAGCGGGTCATCGTGATGCGCAATGGCCAGCTGGTGGCCGACGAGCCAACCGCGTCGTTGGACCGGGCCTCGCTCATATCCCACATCACCGGCCATGAACACGCCCAGACCGCAACTGAACGAAGGGCCAGCCGGGGAGTAGGCAGTCGTCCCGACACGGAGGTGGTGTTGGATGTTGACAGAGTGAGTGCCGATACCGGCGTGCATGGCTGCTCTTTCGACGTGCGCAAAGGAGAGATTCTAGGTATAGGCGGGCTGATGGGCAGCGGCCGTACTGAGATGGTCCGGGCGGTGTTCGGCGCCGACCATCGCCGAGAGGGCACGGTTCGGGTGCATGGGCAAGAGATCAGGGACAACCATCCGGCAGAATCAATGGCGGCCGGTTTGGCCCTGCTGCCCGAAGACCGCAAGACCCAGGGCAACATCATGGATTTCAGTGTGCGGAACAACATTACGTTGGCTTCATTGGATCGCCACCGGATGCGCCCGCGGGTGCCGGCCCCATTGCCCCGGTCGGAAAAGCAGGCGGCTGACCGCCGGATCGATCGGTTGAGCATCGCCACCCCCCACGACCGGCAGCTGGTGCGCCTGCTGTCGGGCGGCAATCAGCAGAAGGTGGTGATCGCCAAGTGGCTGGAGCAGGGGGCTGATGTGCTGATCTTCGACGAACCCACCATCGGAGTGGATGTGGACGGCAAAGAGGAGATCTACGACATCATGGAGGAACTGGCCGCCGAGGGTAAGGCGGTGGTGTTCATCTCCTCGGAGTTCTCCGAGTTGGTCGGCGTGTGCCATCGGGTGCTGGTGCTCCACGAAGGTCGAATTGTCGGTGAGCTGGAGGGTGACGAAGTCACCGAGCCGGCGATCGTGGAGATCTGCTACAGCCAGCACTGATTCTCAGCCGGTGGTGTGAGATGTGTCACTGGGGGTCGGTACTGTTTGCGGCCACGGGCTCTGTTGAGCCGAAGTGAACACTGAACCCACGAGGCGGGTATGAAGAAGCTCCTGATCCTGTTGCTGAGCGCGGCCCTGATAGCGGCCGCCTGTTCGGACAGCGAATCCCATGTGCCGGTCACCGGCGCGATTGACGCAGGTGAAGCCACGGCGGCGGAAGAGCCAGCTCCGACTGTTGAGGCCACCGCAGCGCCCACGGTTGCCTCGGGGGCCGAGGGCGAAGCCGACGAGGTTGCCGACCCTGAGCCCGCGGAGGATGGGGAAGCCATTTGCCAGAGCGCCGAAGTGGCTGCCGACGGCGCTCAAGGCGAAGGCCTTCTGCCGGTGGACCCCGATGTGAAGATCGGCACGCTGGACAACGGGCTCACCTATTACGTGCGCTCCAACGACAGCCCTGGCGGTGCCTTGTCGCTGCGGCTGGCGGTGGACGCGGGGTCTTTGAACGAGCCCATTCAAGGGGCCGGTTATGCCCACTTCTTGGAGCACATGCTGTTCAACGGCACCGAGAAGTATCCCGGCAACGAGATCACCCATGCGCTCCAATCCATCGGGGTGGAGTTCGGCCCCGACATCAATGCCTACACCTCATACGACGAGACCGCCTACATGCTCGACCTGGTCATCGACGAGGAAGAAGACTCGGTGGGCATCGCCTTCGACGTGCTGTCCCAGTGGGCCCACGCCGCCACCATCGATCCCGATGATGTGGAGGAAGAGCGGGGGATCATCCGCGATGAATACCGTCTGAGGGAGGAGACCGGCGACGGCATCGTGCATCAGGTGTTCGACGAGATGTACGTGCGAGACACCCCCTATGAGGCCCGTTCGCCCATCGGAACGGTGGAGGTAATCGAGGCGACCACCGCAGAGGACCTGCGGGACTTCTATGAGACGTGGTATGTGCCGTCGAACATGGCGGTGGTGGCGGTGGGCGACCTCCCCATTGAGACGCTAGAAGACCTGGTTGAGGAGCACTTCTGCGACATTGAGGCCGGAGATGCCCCCAACGACCCGGACAGCTGGTCGGCACTGAACCCGATGCCGACTTTCGACATCGCCACTTCCCCAGAGCAGTCCTACACCTATCTCTCCTTGGATATCCGCCTGCCGTCTTGGGATCCCAGCACCGTCGCCGGCGACCGGGAGCTCTGGACCGAGGAGATCATCAGCATCATGGTGGGCAACCGCTTGCAAGACGGCTACGAACAGGGGTTTTTGTCGCAAATCGATCCGACGCACTGGAGCGCCTTCTCCTACACCCGGGGACTGCGGTACTACGGCACCAACCTGAGGGCCGAGGACTTCTCTGCTGCTCTAACCGACTATTGGTCGCTTCTGTTGAGCCTGGCCGAGCATGGATTCGCTGAAGCCGATCTGCAAAGGGCGGCCAACACGATCAGAGCCGACCTGCAATCCGCGGTCGAGGCGGCGCCCACAATCCAGGATCGGCAGCACGCCAGCCGCTACGCATCGCACTTCTTGGGGGGCGGCGACATCGGAGCGCTGGAAGACACCGCGGCCCGTGTCGATGCCCTGCTCGAAGAGATCCAGATCGGCGATCTCACAGAGCGCTATCGGGAGATCTTGGACGAAAGCGGCGTGATCCTGATCGCGGTGGGCGCCGATACCTCCGAGATTCCCACCGTCGAGGAGATGCAGGCGGCACTGGAAGCCGCTGAGCCGGGAGAGCTGCCGGCTCAGCCCACAGAGGCCACAGAACTCCTGTCAGTGCCCGAACCGGTAGAGCCGGTGAGTGAGGGGCCGATCGAAGCTCTCACCGATGAGCTGGACGACGCCTATGAATGGGTGTTCCCCAACGGCGCCAGAGTTGCTTTCGCCTACTCTGATATAGCCGAGAATGAGATCAACTTGAGAGCGACCTCGTGGGGCGGCTGGTCGGCCCTCGAAGAAGGGGAACGGCCGTTGGCCCAGTACCTGGCGACCCGGGCGGTGGTCAACAGTGGTTTGGGAGATCTGAGCCCGTCGCAGATTTCCCGTTATCTGGATGATCGCAACGCCGGGGTGGAGCCGTACATTGCTGAGACAACCGAGGGCTTTTCTGGCGCTTCTGATTCCGCGGGCGTCGAGACGATGTTCCAGCTCATGCACCTGTACATAACCCAGCCGCGGGTAGACGAGCAGGCCTTCGCCGAAGCTGTCGACATCGGGGGCATCATTCTCTCCCTATCGCAATCCGATCCCAGTTGGCAGGAGGCACTGGCATTCCTGGAGGCGCGACACGGGGAGGCCTTCGGCTGGTTTAACTTGGCCGCTCCTCAAGAGAGGCTCGACTCCCTGACCGCCGAGGAACTGCTGGGCATATACCGCCAGCGCTTCGGCGGAGTGGACGACCTCGAGGTGATCGTCGTCGGCGATGTGGACCGCGACACCGTGGGGCAGATGGCCCGCACTTATGTGGGAACCCTTCCCGCCCGCCAAGCCGACAGCTACACCAACCGGCGTGCCGCGGAGCCTGAGGGGATTGTGCGCCGCGAGGTGGTGCTGGGTCCGGACAATCAGGCGACTTCGGTTACCTACACCTTCGAGGCGCCTTTGGGCGTGAGCCCGGCGACTCAGGTTGCCACCAGGGTACTGAACGTGATCATGGACACGAGGCTCGTAGAGGACGTGAGGGAGGATTTGGGCGACACCTACGCAGCCTCTGCGTCCATTGGCCAGGCGATCACCCCCGAGCCGCGGGTTACCGCTGATGTATCCGCAAGCGGTGATCCCGAGCAGATGGCGGGAATCGAGGCGGAGATGGGCCGAATCGTGGCCGAAGTGCATGTCGGCGAGATCTCGGCTGAGGAATTCGAACAGGCCCGCTCGGTGGCTGGTGACGACTACGAGTTGATCGCCAACAGCGATTGGATAGGTGTGCTGTCCCGCCGGGCTTATGTGGGCGACGACGAGCTGCCCACTCCTGGACGGCTGATCGAGGAGCTGGAGGCCCTGGAACTGGCCGATGTGCAAGATCTGGCCGCGTTGCTGTTCGACCCCGATCAGCACATCCAGATCGTCCGGGTGCTGCCGTAGGGGAGGTACCCTGGCCGGTGGCGGGGTGGGGCCCGCCGCCGAATCAGACTTGGCGCTCCTCTTCGGCCCAGTGGGGGTCGCGCAACACCCGCTTGAGAATCTTGCCGGTGGGCGCCTTGGGCAGTTCATCCACGAAGGCCACCGAGCGTGGCTTCTGGTAAGAGGCCAAGTTCTGGCGGGCGGCATCGATGATTTCGTCCTCGGTGGCCGTCATGCCCGGCTTTAGCACTACGTAGGCCATTACCGACTCGCCCCAGGTGTCGTCGGGCACGCCGATCACCGCGGTCTCCAGCACGGCCTGGTGGGTGGCGATGGCTTCCTCCACCTGTACTGAGTAGATGTTCTCCCCGCCGGAGATGATCATGTCCTTGGCCCGGTCCACGATGAACACGTACCGCTCGTCGTCCCAGGTGGCGATGTCGCCTGTCCACATCCACCCGTCCTTGATGGTGTCGGCGGTGAGGTCGGGGCGGCGGAAGTAGCCCAGCATGTTGGCCTCTGACCGCACGATGATCTGGCCGGGCGTCTTGCCGTCGCAGGGAACGTCCACGCCGTCGGGGTCCACCACCCGCACCGAGGTCACGAATCCCTCCCGGCCGCACGACCGCAGCCGCTCTGGCCGGTGGTCGTCGCGGATGGCCCGGATGTGGTCTTCCTGCGACAAGAAGCACATGGTGGTGCCCTCGGTCTGGCCGTAGCCCTGGATCAGGGTGCACGGGAACTTGTCCATGGCTTCGGTGATCACCCGAGAGGGCATGGGCCCGCCGCCGTACTGGATGTTCCGCAGGCTGGAGATGTCGTAGTCGTCGAACCCCTCCACCGCCATCATCCAGTTCAGCATGGTGGTGACGCCCAGAAAGGCCGACACCTTCTCTTCTTGGATCAGCTCCAGGGCCAGGGTGGCGTCGAAGTTCATCAGCACCAGCGGGCAACCATGGGCTAGGTAGTTCATGGCCAGCACCACCGGGATGTGGAACATCTGCCCGGTGAGCATGTACACGTCGCTGGGGACGATGCGCTCCGCCACCGTCTGGTTGAGCATCCCGAAGTAGACGCTGCGGTGGGAGTGCAGGGCGCCCTTGGACTCACCGGTGGTGCCCCCGGTATAGAGGATGAACAGCGGGTCGGTGTCGCCAATGTCGGACGACCCCTCGGGCTCGGCGTCGGACGATGAGGCCACGAGTTCTTCGTAGGAACCGTTGCCGCCTTCGCCGTACTGGAGCCAGTGCTCTACCGAGCTCACCAGCCCGGAAAGCTCGGCCGACTCAGCGGCGTATGCGCCCTGGGTGATGTAAGCCCGGGGCTCGCCGTTGTTGACGATCTTGGCCAGCTCCGGAGCCGACAGCCGCCAGTTCATGGGCTGGGCTACCAGGCCGGAGCGCCCGCAGGCGAAGTACAAGGCGGCGTACTCCACCGAGTTCTGGCTCAAGATGCCGACCCGGTCGCCCTTCTCCAGGCCCAAGCCCACCAACCCGTTGGCCAGTCGGCGGACGTGCTCGTCGAAGGCCGCGAACGTGACCCGCTGGCCGGTGGTGGAGTCGATGATCGCCTCGCGGTTCGGCGTTTGCCGGGCCCACTTGGCGGGGATCTGGCCGATGTTCATCTGCGGCTCCTTTCTAGAGACCGGTGGCGATGTTCATGGCCGCTAATGGCCGACCGTCCCTAGTAGGGCAGGTCGAGAGCCAAGAAGCGCTTCTGGATCTTCCAGTCGTCGCCCACCTGCACGCAGTCATCGGTGTACACGCCGCTGGAGAGGACGCTTAGCTGGCCGTTCTCCACGGTGATGAGCACCAGATAGCTGATGGCGGTGATGGAGTCCTCGGTCTCGTTCTCGAAATATAGGTTGGTCACCACGTGGCGGCGCTGGTCGGTCTGCTCCTCCATCGCCCCGCTGAACAGCCCGGCAATGGCCTCCGACCCCTCGAAGGTGATCGGATCGCCGCCGGCGATCGTCATTGCGAACACCGGGTTGTCGGGGGCGAACATTCCGATGAGGAAGTCGCTGTCGCCCACGTCGTAGGCCACCCCGGCGTGGTTCAAAAGCTCGGTTACTGCTTGCTTGTCTGCCATTGGATTACTCCATTCCCAGTTGCTCTACCGTGCCTCGCCACGCAAGCGAGCCACCGTCGATCAAAATGTACGCGCCGTTGATGAAGCCGGCCTCTCGGCTGGCCAAGAAGCACACCAACTCGCCCACCTCCGAGGGGAGTCCCAAGCGGGGGATGAGCGAGGTGTTGATGAGGGCCTTCTCGAACGCCGCCGGGTCGTCGGACTGCTTCACGAAGTCGGTCACCATGTCGGTGGCGATGGCGGTGGGGCCATAGCAGTTGACCCGGATTCCCAGCGGGGCCAAGTCCACGGCCAGGTTCTGGGTTTGCAGCCGGATGCCGCCCTTGGATGTGCCGTAGGCCGAGTTGTTCGGATAGGCCGACTGGGCGCCGGTGGATGCCGCGTTGACGATTGACGGCCAGTCGCTCTCCTTGAGATAGGGGAGGGCAGCCTTGGAGCAGATCCAGGGGGCGACGGCGTTGACCTCCACCACCTTCCGGAACACGTCGAGGGACATCTGCTCCAGATTGCACTGGTCGGCGGGAGCCAACCCGCTCTCATGGATGCCAGCGTTGTTGTGGAGCACGTCGATGCCGCCGAAGGCCTCGGCGGCGGCCGCCATCAGCGCCTCCACCTGATCGGTATCGGTCACATCGCAGTGCTGGTACGCCGCGGTGCCCCCCGATGCGTTGATCTCGGCGGCGACCGCTTGTCCCTGTTCGTCGCTGAGGTCGGACACCATCACTTTGGCGCCCTTGCTGGCCGCCACCCGGGCGGTGGCCGCCCCGATGCCGGTCGCCGATCCGGTGATGACGAATCGCAGTCCTTCGATGCCCATTTATGCCCCCTAGTGCGAGATACGGCCCGCAGCGTAGGCGGCTTGGCTGGCGGCTGTAAAACAAAGCCGCCAAGCACATCGAATCGCTGGGCGGCAAGGGACTCTTGGTAGGTTTAGCCGGTGCCCTCGCTGACCACCACGCCGCCGGAGCGGGCCGGTGCCGACCCTCGCCCCGAGTTGGCCATTCACGAGGGACGGGTGCTCTTGACCGGCAGTCGGTGTGGGGACTGCGGCTATCCGCAATCGGCAAACCCGCCGCGCTGTCCGATATGCGGAAGCCATGCCATGGCGTCCGCGACCTTTGGTCCCAAGGGGACGGTGTTCAGCTCCACCGTGCTGCGAATCCCTGTGCCAGACCGCACGCCGCCCTTCACCTTGGCCTATGTTGATGTGGACGAGGGTCCTCGGATCCTCGCCCACGTGGACGGGCCGGATGAGGCTCTGGTTCCCGGCAGCGAGGTGGTGCTGTCGGGGTGGAGCGAGCACGGCGACCCCGTCGTGCGGAGGTCTGGGCCGTGACTGGCGCGGGCACGGCCATCTGGGGGGTTGGGACTTCGGCGTTCGGCAAGCAAACCTCGCTGGGCGGACCTCGCCTGGCCTGGCAGGCCACGGTCGAGGCGCTGGACGATGCTGGGTTGCAGGCCTCCGACATCGACGCGGTCTACGCGGGCACGGTATTCGGCGATCCGGGGACGGTTACCCGGTGCCTCCAGCAGATCGGCATCGTGGAGGTACCGGTTATCACCATTGAGAACGCCTGCGCCAGCGGCACGTCCGCGTTCCACGAAGCCCGCGAATCGGTGGAGATGGGCCGGTACGAGCGGGTTCTGGCTTTCGGCATCGAGACCATGACTGCCCATTTCGACGGGGCCATCAGTCCCATTGCCTCTGATCCCGACGGCGCCCAGGGCTATGCGATGCCCAGCATCTACGGCATGTCGGCCACCCGCTACAAGTACGAGTTTGGCGTGACCGACGAACAGATGGCCGAGGTGGCAGTGAAGAATCGCCGCCATGCCATGGGCAACCCCCGGGCCCAGCACCACAAGACCGTGACCGTTGAGCAAGTTTTGGGTAGCCGCATGGTGGCTGACCCGATCACCCTGTTCCAGTGCTGCTCGATTGCCGATGCCGCGGCTGCGGCGGTGATTGGGCCTCTGGGCGGCTCACGAGACCCGCGTGGGGAGGTAACCATCCGCTCCAGCGCACTGCGCTCGGGTCGACTGTGGGACCACACCACCGACAAGGTGTGGGGCTGGGACATCGTGGCCGACACGGCGGCCAGGGCTTATGAAGAGGCCGGGGTGAGCGTGGGCGACATCGACGTGTTCGAGGTCCACGATGCCTTTACCATCGGAGAGATCATCACCACTGAGGCCTTGGGGCTGTGCGAACTGGGCGAAGGCGGGCGACTCGTGGAGTCGGGCCACACCTCGTTGGGCGGCCTCCAGCCGGTCAACCCGTCGGGCGGGCTCTTGTCGCGGGGCCACCCGCTGGGGGCCACCGGTCTGGCTCAGATCGCCGAGATCGCATGGCAGCTTCGGGGCATGGCCGCTGACCGCCAGGTGCCCGGGGCCCGCCTCGGCGCGGTGGAGACCATGGGCGGGGGCACCGCAGGGATCGATGGCAACGCCTGCGTGGTGACCGTATTGGAGCAGGTGGGTTGACTCGATGAGCGACGGGCAAATTTTGGCCATTGACGATGAGGTCTTGTCGACGGAGCGGATCGCCGATCCCCATTCCTATTTCTCTGTGCTCCGCAAGCACGATCCGGTCCATTGGAATGAGAAGTACCGGGCGTGGTTCATCCACCGCTACGACGATGTGCTCGACGCCCTGCGCGACCCCCGCTTCTCCTCCGAGCGCATCGGCGCGGCCTATGACCGTCTGACCGACGAGCAGAAGGCCCAGCGTCAGCCCACCTATGACATCTTGATGGATTGGCTGGTGTTTCGGGATCCGCCCGACCACACTCGGCTGCGGCGATTGGTGAGTCGGGCCTTCACCCCTCGGGCGGTGGAGGCTTGGCGGGGTCGAGTCATCGGCGTGGTCGACGAGCTGATCGACGGCCTTTCCGACAAGGAGCATTTCGATCTGATCGAGGACTTCGCCTATCCCATCCCTGCGGTGGTCATCGCCGAGATGATGGGGGTGCCTGCCGAAGACCGCGACCGGTTCAAAGACTGGTCCGACGACGTGATGATTCTGGTGTTCGGCGCACGGGGAGTGGGCGACCGGCGGGCCCGGGCCCAGCAGGGGCTGATCGAACTGGCCGCCTATCTGGGCGACTTGGTGGCCCACTACCGCCAGCACCCGGCCGACAACATCATCTCCAACCTGGTGGAGGCCTCCGAGGGAGACGACAGTCTGGAAGACCCCGAGATTGTGGCCAACTGCGTGCTGTTCCTCTTCGGCGGCCACGAGACCACCACCAACCTGATCGGCAACGGCATCCGGGTGCTGCTCAACCATCCCGGCCAGCTTCAGAAGCTGCGGGACGACCTCTCGCTGATAAAACCGGCGGTGGAGGAGATCCTGCGGTTTGACGGGCCGTCCAAGATGGAGGTTCGCACCTTGGCCGACGAGGTGGAGATGGGGGACAAGACGCTCCCCGCTGGCGACATGGTGTACCTCGTGCAGCATGCCGCCAACCGCGATCCCGAGGCATTCGATCAGCCCGACCAGTTCGACATCACCCGCGACCCCAACAACCACATCGGCTTCGGCTTCGGGCTGCACTTCTGCCTGGGAGCGTCGGTGGCTCGCCTGGAGGGGACGATCGCCCTGGAGGCCTTGGTGCGCCGCCTGCCCAATTTGGAGCTGGGGCCTGAGCCCGAGGTGTGGGTGCCCACCATGCTGAGCCGGGGACTAGAGCACCTTCCGGTAAGCCTGGCATGAGCTCAGCGCGGCCCCTGGAAGGCTTGGGCGCGGTGGTGACCGGCGCGACCGGCGACATCGGTGGCGCCATTGCCCGGGTGCTGGCCGACCAAGGGGCTCGGGTAGGCCTCATCGCCCGGCGAGCCGAGCGTTTGGAGGAGCTGGCTGGCGAGCTACGAAGCGGCGGCACAGATGTCTCCGTGGCTCCACGCGACGTGACTGATCCTGATGCTGTCACCGCTGCTGCCGAGACCATCGGCGAGGCCATTGGTCCCATAGACATCCTCATAAACAACGCGGGCGGCGCCCGGTTCACGGCACCGGTGCTGGACATCAACGAACCGGGCTGGTCGAAGACCGTGGCCCTCAATCTGACCGCGCCATTCTTGGTGTCGCAGGCGTTCGGACGGTCGATGATCGAGCGGGGCCAAGGCAGCATCGTCAATGTGGGCTCACTGTCAGGGTTGCGCCATCTACCGGGTATGGCGGCCTACTCGGCGGCCAAGGGCGGACTGTTCCAGCAGACCAAAGCACTGGCCCGGGAGTGGGCTCCCCACGGAGTGCGGGTGAACGCGGTGGCCCCCGGCTTCGTCGATACCAGTGGCTGGGACAGCTACGACAAAGACGCGGTGGTGGCTGAGGCTGGCATCGGCATCCCCCTGGGCCGCTGGGCCACCGCCGAAGAAGTGGCCTTGCCGGTGGCCTTCTTAGCCTCCCCGGCCGCCTCCTACATCACCGGCGCGGTACTGGTGATCGACGGCGGGATGCTGGCCTAGCCGACGCCTCGCGGTCACTGCGGACCCGGAAAATACACGCCCTAGCAGCGCCAGCGGCAGAATGGACGGGATGAGAAGGAGTGCTCAATGAGCCGCCTAGGCCCGTTGGTAGCGGTAGGCCGAACATCGGACGTTTTCGAATTCGGACCGAGTGCGGTGGTGAAGGTCCCTCGGCCATCTGTGCCCCGTCATTGGCCGGCTGAAGAGGCTGAGTTCACGGCCGCGGTGCGCGACCTGGGTGCTCCTGCCCCGGCTGTACTGGATGTCGTACAGATTGAGAGCCGAGATGCGGTGGTGTTTGAGCGGGTGCGAGGCCCGTCGATGTGGGAGATGATCTTGGAGGTGCCCCATCGGGCAGCGTCATTCGGGCGAGAGCTGGCCGATGTCCATCGGCGCATCCTGCGGGCCGGGCTTCCCGATGCGGTTCCCGGACTCGTGGGGAGAATGCAGAGGAAGATCGGCGAGGTCACCCAGTTCACCGACGCCGAGCGAGTCGACACGCTGTTGGTGCTGGAGAAGCTGCCGCGCGGCGCAGCTCTGTTGCACGGCGACCTCCACCCGGGCAATGTTCTGATGAGCCCCACCGGTCCGGTGGCCATTGACTGGTTCGACGCCGCTATCGGGCATCCCGTTGCCGACGTCGTCCGGTCGTCACTGCTGTTGCGACCCTTCGACTCCGTGGTGGAGAGGCCACATATGCCGCGGGCCGCGCCATCGGTTCTTCGGGAACTCCATGAGTCCTATTTGTCGGCGATGCATGATGTTCTGGCGCTTCCCCGGAATGAACTTTGCCAGTGGGAGGCGGTGGTGGCCGCGAGCCGGCTGGCAGAGGAGGCAGAGGCCGACGAGTCGCCGCTGCTGGCGCTGTGGCAGAGCCGCTCAGGAGATGGGGATGCCTCCCTGTTGGATTTGCTGGATGAAGATGTCAGTCTCGGGGGCTCACCAGTACCGACTTGAGCGGGTCGAACACACCCACGGCAGCGGCAATGGCCAAGTTGCTGTGGGTGGTGGCGGGAAGCTCGACTCTGGCGCCCGCCTCAAGAGCGATCAGTGCACCGGCGGCATAGTCGTAGACTTTTAGGTCGCGTTCGAAGTAGGCATCGAGGCGACCGCAGCCGACCCAGCACAGGTTCAGTGCAGCCGAGCCCATGCAGCGGATGTCGCGGCAAACCGGAAGCAGTCGAATCAGCATCTGTGCCTGGGTTGCCCGCAGCCGAGCGTCATAGGCGAACCCGGTGGCCACGAGTGCGCCGCCCAGATCGGTCAGCGCCGTTGGTGCAATGGTTTCGCCCATGCGCCGCGCGCCCGTCCCCCGAGCTGCCGAGAACACCTCATTGCGGTGGATGTCGGCCACCGCACCGGCAACTACCTCGCCTTCCAGCGTTGCCGCGATGCTTACCGAGACGACGGGCAAGTCGTAGAGAAAGTTGACCGTCCCGTCGATGGGATCGACGATCCACCCCACGTTGTTGCCGCCGTCGTCGTCATCGAGCTCCTCGCCGACGATGGACGATCCAGGGCAGCGGGCCAGCAGTTCCGACCGGATGAGCTGCTCGCATTCCATGTCGGTGTGGGTGACCACATCAGTGGGCGAGGACTTGGTGCCCGCGGCGGTGGCTTGGCCGCTGCGCGCACAGACGTAGCTGGCCGCCAGCGAGGCGACCTGTATGGCAACGTCTTCGAGGTGGCGTGCTCTGGTTGTTGCGCTGCCTGCGCTCACGCCAGCAACACAGTGGTGCCCAGAGATTCGATGGTGGCGATGATGCGGGGGTCCACCTCGGTGTTGGTGACTAGCACGTCCACATCCGACCAGTCGGCGAACCGGACGAACTGGTCTTGGCCGACCTTGGAGTGATCGACGAGGGCGACCACCCGGCGTGCTGCCCTTATCATCGCTTGCTTGAGTGCGGCTTCCTCGCGATATGGGGTGGTTAGACCCTTGGTGGGCGACAGGCCATCGCTGCTGATGAACAGGGTGTCCACGACCAGGGGCTCAATGGCGGCAATTGCGTCGGCATCTACCATGGCCAGGGTGTTCTTGCGGAGCTTGCCGCCTATGACGATCACATCGGCGGTTTCATGTTCGGTGAGCACTTGAGCGGTGAGCAGGGAATTGGTCACCACCCGTAGCTCGCAGTGGCGCGGGAGCACTTCAGCGAACCGGGTGAGCGTGCTGCCTGAGTCGATGATGATGGCGCCGGAGTCGGGGAGTTCCTGCACGGCTATCTGGGCTAGTCGGCGCTTCTCGGCATCGTGTTGATCGGTCCGTACCGAAAGCAGCGGCTCGAAGCCGCCAGTTTCCCAGGGTATCGCTCCGCCGTGAACTCGGCGCACCACCCGCTGGCGCTGGAGATCGGAGAGGTCTCGGCGGATGGTCTCTGTGGTCACCCCGAATCTGTCGGCCAGCTCGGCCACTTCGACTCGACCGCTCTGGAGCGTCAGCCCCACGATTTCACGTTGGCGCTCGGTCTGAAAAAGCGTTGTTGTGGGCGGTTCAGTCAACTGGTCGGTCACCGAGGTCTCCAACCTCCTTCAGCGCTGTGTCGATTGTTGATTGTACCCCTCGTTCGCGTAGAGATCGGAGAGCCTGGGCAAAGGCATCTGAGAAGCGCTGCGACCTCGGCAGATCGTCCCCGAACACTTCGGGGAAGTCGAGGAAGGCCGCGGGGTTGTGCTGGGCTCGGCGGGCGTGGTTCACGGCGAGGTCGAGCATGGGATCGGGGGCCAAGCGTTCCGACGGCCCCGCTAGGTACTCGCACCAGCCGGCCAGGGCCAATGTGCTGAGACTGATGGGTCCGCCTGCTTCCAGCTGGGCTCTAATTGTCGGCAGCAGGAACTTGGGGAACTTCGCCGATCCGTCCAGACAGAGACGGCTGATTTGGTCTCCGATGCTGGTGTTGGAGAACCGGGCGACGATCGACGCCATGTATTGGTCGAGATCAATACCTGCAATGGGCGGCAAGACGGGGCGAGCCTCACGGGCCAGGAAGTTCAACGTGAAGTCGTGAAACTCGGGACGGGTCAGGGCCGCGCCGATGGTTTCGATGCCCTTGAGAGCGGCCAGATAGGCCAGACAGGAGTGGCCTGCATTGAGCAGGCGGAGCTTCATGAGCTCGTAGGGCTTGGCATCGGTCGTGGTCAGCACGTCCAGCTGCTCGAGAGGGGGGCGACCGGCGGCAAAGCTGTCTTCGACCACCCACTGCCGGAAGGGTTCGGCGACAACGGGCCAATTGTCTTTGATGCCCTTATGCTCAGCCAGCCAGGCCCTGTCGGAGTTGGTGGTTGCTGGTGTTATGCGGTCGACCATGCTGTTGGGAAAGGCCACCGAATTGGCAATCCAGTTGGCGAAGCCGTTGCTTAGCAGGTTGGCTTCACCGAGAGTGGCGGTGCGGGTCACCGAGCCGTTGCTGAGAATGTTGTCGCAGCTGATCACGGTGAGCCCGGAGTGGCCGTTCAGGTACCGCTGTTGGAGCCCGGCAGCGAGGATGCCGAAGGCCGATGTCGGTCCTGCGGTCGGCAATGTGGAGAGGTAGTCGCCGGTGATGTCGTCCACTGGATAGCCGCCTTCCGTGATGGTGAGCGACACGATCTGAGTGGCCGGATCGGCGATGGACGCGACCAGTCGGTCGGCGCGAGGGGAGGCGTGAATGAAGTCAACGATGCTGCCGATGACCTCTACCTCGGTGGAATGGGGCCCCCGGGTGATGAGGGTATAGAGGTGGTCCTGCGGCTTGAGAGCATCGGCCATCGCCTGATCGCTGGGAAGTACACCGGCCCCAGTGATCGACCAGTCGCGGTGGCCGGACTGGCACAGCTCGTGGATATAGGTGGCCAGATGCGAGCGGTGGAAACCGCCGACGCCTATATGAACGATGCTGCGCTGGAGACGGCTTCGGTCGTAGGTGGGCACGGCGACAGACGCCCCCAGGCGGTGGAGAGACCGGCTCTGGAGCAGAGTGTCTGGCGGTTCGGCTGGCACGGCCAGATACCCTACTACCAACATAGACACAGATAAAGTGGCGGCAATTTGGAATAAAACCCACATAAAACCAATCTCAAGGCTTGCAATCCCAAATAAACCCAACTAGGTTTGGACAAATTACCGTCAGGGAGGAAGTCTCCCACCGGTTCCGACCCAAGGGGGGAAACGCCAATGACAAGAACCAGCCGCAAGGGGTGGAGCATTAGGCTCCTGCTTCTCAGTCTGCTCGCGTCGTTCGCTCTCGTGGCCGCTGCGTGCGGCAACGATGATGACAGCGACACGTCGAGCGATGCACCGGCCACTGCCGCCGCCACCGCAGCCGCCACCGCAGCCGCCACAGCTGCGGCCACTGAAGCGCCGGCAGCTCCGGTCGAGAGCCGATCGATCAACGTTGCCATCGTGGGCAACCCGCAGATGGAAGACATCGCCAGCCTCACTCCGAGTCTGTTCACCGCTGAGACCGGTATCGAAGTGAACTACACGTTCTTGGAAGAGCAGACCCTGCGCGAGATCGTCACCCGCGACGTGGGCGCCGGAGGCGAGCAGTTCGACGTCGTCATGATCGGCATGTTCGAGGCGCCCCAGTTCGGTGCCAATGGTTGGCTCTACGATCTCAACGATTTTGCCGCTGACACGCCCGAGTGGAACGGCGACGACATCATTCCCGCGGTGCGGGGCGGCCTTTCCTATGAGGGAGGCCTCTATGCGGCGCCCTTCTATGCGGAGTCGTCCTTTGTCATGTACCGACAAGACGTCATCGACGCCGCGGGTTTGACGATGCCGGCTGCCCCCACTTGGGATGAATTGGCCGATGTCGCCCGCACCATCGATTCCGATGAGATGGCCGGCATCTGCCTGCGAGGCAAGCCTGGTTGGGGCGACCTCGGTGCTGCCTTTACCACGGTTCTCAACACGTTCGGGGGCACTTGGTGGTTGGCCAACGCCGACGGCTCGATCGGAGCAGCCCAGGTTGATCAGCCTGAGTTCCGCGAGGCTCTCGAGTTCTATGTCGCGCTCATCAACGACGCTGGCCAGGACGACGCAGCCAACGCCAGCTTCAATGAGTGCTTGAGCCTCTACCAGAATGGCCAGGTGGCCATGTGGTACGACGCCACAGTCGCAGCCGGCATTCTTGAAGCCGACGACAGCCCGGTCCAGGGCCTCAACGGCTTCGCCCTCGCTCCGACGAAGGTGACCGATGCCTCTGGTTGGCTGTGGGCCTGGGCATTGGCAATTCCGCAGAACTCCTCCGATCCCGACACCGCGTGGGAGTACGTGAGTTGGGCCACCAGCGAGGAGTACATCAATGCTGCGGGCGAGTCGCTGCCTGGTGGCTGGGCCGCGGTCCCGCCTGGAACGCGCGAGTCAACCTACGCCAACCCCAACTATCAGGCCGCGGCGCAAGCCTTTGCCCAGAAGACGCTTGACGCCATGCTGGCCGCACCCATCGACAACCCGGGCACCACGCCTCGTCCGGGATTGCCAGGCGTGCAGTATGTCGGTGTGCCTGAGTTCCAAGACGTCGGTACCCGCTGCACCGAGCAGTTCTCGGCTGCTATTGCCGGGTCGATCAGCGTTGATTCTGCTCTCAGTGCCTGTCAGGACGTTGCGTCCGAAGTGAGCAATTAGGAGCACTTCGCCCTAGAAGCAGAACACTGACCAAGAGAGCGCATGTTCTCTGATGAAAATGCGTTGACTTGGCCTAACTTGAACAAAATTTGAGGAACGGACTAGGGGGAGCCGTGTCGCAACAAACCGATCGAGCGGAGCAGGTAAAGAGACTGCAACGTCGAGAAGGTTGGCGGCGACGGCTCCCCCTTGTTCCTGCCCTGCTGTTCACCATCGTTGTCACCCAGGTTCCATTCATCCTGAGCCTGTGGTACAGCCTGACCGAATGGAAGATCGTTCCGCCCGAACCGCGGACTTTCATTGGTTTCGACAACTACGTCGATCTGATCGACAATCGGTTCTTCCGCGAGGCGGTGTGGACCAGCGTCCTAATGACGGTGTCGGCGGTGTTGCTCTCGTTGCTCCTGGGAACCCTTCTCGCCCTCCTGCTCGACCGGAAGTTCTTCGGTCAGGGGTTTGTTCGGACGCTGTTGATCACTCCGTTTCTGATCATGCCCGTCGTAGCAGGTCTGGTGTGGAAGACACAGGTGTTCAATTCGTCATTCGGGGTCTTGAACTGGCTGCTCGACTCCCTTGGGTTCGAGCGGATCGAGTTCGTGACCCGCTGGCCGCTGTGGTCGATCGTGGCTGTGTTGGTGTGGCAATGGACACCATTCATGATGTTGATCGTGCTGGCCGGATTGCAGGGTCAGGACCAGTCGGTGTTGGAAGCAGCCCGGGTAGACGGCGCGTCGAGTAGGGCGATGTTCTTCCAGATCACACTGCCTCAGCTTCGGCCCTATCTGGAGCTGGGGGTCTTGCTGGGTTCCATCTACCTAATCCAGGTCTTCGACTATGTGGACGTGATCACCGGTGGGGGTCCGGACTCCACCAACGTGCCCTACTTCGTATTCCAGCGCTCCATCGGCGGCGGCTGGCAGTTCGGGCAGGCTTCGGCCTACAGCATCGTGGTGGTGATCGCCTCCATCGTGATTGCCACCTTCGGCCTCCGGGTGCTGTCCAATCTCCTGGAAGGGGAGAAACCATGAGGGCGGACGGGGCTGTCATGGAGGTTGGGAAGAGGAGAGCTGTCTCCTTCCTTCTGGGCCTCTTGAGCTGGGTGGTCGCCCTCGTTTTCTTCTTCCCCATCTTCTGGATGGTTCTGAACGGCTTCAAAGAAGAAATAGATGCCAACACCGACCCGAAGCTTGTTTTCGACCCGACATTCGATCGATTCGATGAAGTGACCTCTCAGACCCAGGGTTTGCTCGGCTTTAGAGAGGCATTCATGAACTCGGTGTGGGCGGTGTCTATTTCGACGATCTTGGTGTTGGTCCTGGCCATTCCGGCGGCCTACGCCCTGGCCATTCGGCCTGTCGCCAAGTGGCGGGACGTGTTGTTCTTCTTCATCTCCACGAAGTTCTTGCCCGTGGTGGCGGCGATCCTCCCGCTGTGGATAATCGCCCGTGAGTTGGATCTGCTGAATACCCGGCTGGTGCTGATCATCCTCTATACCGCAATGAACCTCCCGCTGGCGGTGTGGATGCTCCGTTCGTTCTTCAGCGAGGTGCCCAAAGAACTTATCGAAGCAGCCCAAATTGACGGGGCAAAGCTGCGCGGTCAGATCACTTCGGTGATCCTCCCCATAGTCGCCCCTGGCTTGGCCGCCACCGCTTTGTTGTGCGTGATCTTCGCCTGGAACGAGTTCTTCTTGGCGGTTCAACTCAATCCGGTGGACGGGTCGACGATTCCCATTTGGGTTACCTCCAACGTAAGCACGCGCGGCAATTTCTTGGCCAAGCTGTCGGCTGCGTCCACCCTGGCCACTCTCCCGGTGGTGCTGGCCGGTTGGCTGGCTCAGAAACGGATGATACGCGGCCTTTCGATGGGGGCGATCAAGTGATTCTGTTCAAGTACCGAAAGGAGCTGGGACATGGCTGAAGTTCGATACGAGAACGCCAGTCGAATCTATCCGGGGACCGACATTCCCGCGGTGGAGTCGCTGACTCTCGATATTCCCGACGGCGAGCTCCTGGTGCTCGTGGGCCCTTCGGGCTCGGGCAAGTCCACCGCGCTGCGAATGCTGGCCGGGCTGGAATTCGTCGACAAGGGCAGTGTCTATATCGACGCCGAGGATGTGACGCTGACTCCTCCCCAAGACCGCGACATCGCCATGGTGTTCCAGAACTACGCCCTCTACCCCAATATGACCGTGCAGGCGAACATGGGATTCGCACTCAAGCAGCAGGGCGTCCCCAAGGCGGAGCGGGCTGAGCGAGTGCGAGAAGCAGCCCGCATTCTCGATCTGGAGCCCTATCTGGATCGCAAGCCGAAGAATCTGTCTGGGGGGCAGCGACAGCGGGTGGCGATGGGCAGGGCCATCGTGCGCCGGCCGCAGGTCTTCTTGATGGATGAGCCGCTTTCCAACCTCGATGCCAAGCTGAGAGTCCAGACTCGAACTGAACTCGCCGACCTTCAGGCCAGGTTGGGCGTCACCACGGTGTATGTCACCCACGATCAGGTGGAGGCCATGACTATGGGCCATCGGGTCGCTGTTCTGAAAGACGGGATCCTCCAGCAGGTCGATCGGCCGAGGACCCTTTACAGCCATCCGGTAAATTTGTTTGTTGCCGGATTTATCGGCTCGCCAGCGATGAATCTTGTCGAAGCTGAGGCGGGTGGGACCGACGGTATCCGCCTTGGATCCCTCACTCTTCCTCTAGATGAGCAAGTGGCCCATAATCTGGCTGCGCGCGAACCGGGTGCTTATACAGTCGGAGTCCGTCCCGAGCACCTGCAACTGGCCAGCGAGGGCATTGCTGGAAAGGTCACCGTGGTCGAGGAGCTGGGCTCAGAGTCGTATGTACACGTCGCCATTGAGCATCAGGGTGGCCCGCTCCTTCTCGTCGTGCGCGCCGAGGGGGAAACCATGACTCAGCGAGGTGACAACGTTCGGGTTTCGTGCCGAGGCCCGGTTCACGTTTTTGCTTCCAACGGCGAGCGTATCGGAGCTTGAGGCACGAGATCGCAGCTGGCGGCCGAGGCGAATTCCCCTCCTCGCCTCGGCCGCCGCTGCTAGTTGAAGAAACTCAGACTACAAGGGTCTGTGAGTGCTGTCCCGATTCTGTCAATTGCTGGTGAGGCGCAGTCCGGCGTCGAGCCGGACCACCTCGCCGTTGAGGAACGCGTTCTCCATGAAGTGGACGACGAGGTTTCCAACATCTGAAGGGGTGCCTAGGCGGTGGGGGAACACGTTGTCTTCCACCAGCTTGGCGATGAAGTCCTCGTTGAGGGTGGCCAACATGGGGGTGTCCATGGTGCCCGGGGCGATGGTCATCACCCGGATGCCCCACACCGCCAGGTCGCGGGCCATGGGCAGGGTCAGGCCGATCACGCCGGCCTTGGAAGACCCGTAGGCCGACTGGCCCACTTGGCCCTCGTAGCCGGCGATGGAGGCGATGTTCACGATGAGGCCCCGCTCGCCGTCTTCGTTGGGTTCGTTGGCCGACATAGCCGAAACCGCATGGCGGGCCACGTCGAACAGCCCGATCAGGTTCACCTCGATGTGCTGGCGGAAGTGCTCCAAGGAATTTGGGGTGCCGTCGCGAGAGACCACGCGTTGCCCGGAGCTGATCCCCGCGCAGCTCACCAGCACGTCCACTCGGCCGTGAACCTCGGCCGCGGCGGCCACGGATTGCCCGACATCATCAGCGTCAGTGACATCAACGGGCACGAAAGCCACTGCCTCGCCCATTTCATCGACCATGGCCTCCCCAGCGGAGGAGGGCAGGTCCAAGATCACCGCCCGGCCGCCTTTGTCGACCAGGGTCTTGACCACCCCGGCACCCAGACCGGAGGCGCCGCCAGTCACTAGAGCTACAGATCCAGGTACCTGCATTGCCTAAAACTCCCGGAGGCGGGCGCTGGTCGGGTCAACTTCGGTACGCAGGATGTGCAGCTCCTCAGCAGTGGGCTCCGCGGTGGTGGGAATGTCGTCTTCGGGCATCACTACCTCGAAGCCGGTGGCCTCCTGAACCTGCTCAGCGGTAACGCCGGGGTGAAGCGACGCCAGGCGCATCCGCTTGCTGGAGGGTTCGAAGTCGAACACGCACAGGTTGGTGATGCACAGCTGCGGCCCGCCGGGCATGCCCATGCGCTCGCGGTGGTCACCGCCGTCGCCCCAGCCGATGCCGGAGCGGAAGTGGAGCTGGTCCACAAAGGTGCGGGGGTCGTGGGTGGACGACCACAGATAGATGCGGGGGATCATGGCGCCGAGGTCGGCCATGCCGCCGCCACCGGGCAGTCGCACCTTGGGGGCGTCGTAGGGGCCGATCACCGTGTTGTTGACGTTGCCGTAGGCGTCCATCTGCGCGCCGCGGAAGGCAAAGGTGTTGTAGCGGGCCCCTTGGGCGTAGCTCCAGAAGTCGAAGGGGGAGTTGCTCAGCATGGACGCCCCGCCCCAGAGGGAGTCCGACAGGGTGGAGTCGCCGATCTCGTCGGGATCGGCGTCGACGGCGATGGAGCTGGCTCCCCACACCAATTCAGGCGCATGAGTACGCCGGGCCAGCAGGTAGCCGCACACCGGAATGAACGACACCGCGCCGTTGAACGCCCGGGTGTCGTTGGACATGGCCCGGGAGAAGGTCACCACCATCAACTCGTCCATGGTGCAGTCGTAGCCGGGTACTGGCGTGCTCATGCCGAAGCCCCCGTCGCCACGCTGTTGACGGCCAGGAAGTCCTCCCAGGTCTCCGGCCCCACCACTCGTTCCTGAAAGAACTGGGTGAACGTCTCCCGGTCTCGGGCCGCCTGGGAGTATTCCGTGAAGAATCCGGAGTCATGGCCGTAGTCGGGGAAGCTCGAGCAGGGGTAGGCGCCCATCGGGGCCGGGGCCACCGTGTCGATCATGAACCTCGGATACGTCGTGCGCTCCGGCTCGGCCGTGAACGCTGCGGTGTCCACCACTCGCTCCACCGAGGCCACCGTGCGGGCGGCCGCGTTCACGATCTCGTTGTCCATCCACACCAACTTGGGATTGACCCTGGTGTTGCCCCGCTCGTCGGCCTCGTGGGCGTGGACCAGGGCGACATCCACCGGCAGGCGGGTGCAGGCCACGTAGTGCTCGCCGGTGGGGCCGTCTTTCTCCTCCCGCACTGCGCCGCTTTCGGCGTGCAGGCCGAGTACGTCGGTGCCCAGTCCGGCCTTGGTGGGCATGAATGGCAGGTTGTAGCTCTGGGCCTGGAGTCGGCAGATCAAAAGATGCTCGCTGTACTCCTCTATAGCCACCTGCCCCGACTGCACTGCCGCTCGAAAGTTGGGGGCCAGGCCCAGGCCCTCGAAGCTGACCAGCCCGGCGAGCACCCGGCGCACGCAGCCGCCAGCCACCAGCCAATCCACCGCCATGCCGGACACGATGGCCACCAAGTCGAGGTCTTTCTTCTGCTGGCGCACCAGCTCGCGCACCAAGGCCATGGGGGCGCTGTTCATCGACAGGCCGCCGATGGCCACGGTGGAACCGTCGGGGACCGCCGCCGCCGCCTCTTCCAGTGTCGTGACTTTGCTCATGAGATATTCCGCTTCCCCCTGACTGGCCATTCTTGAAGTTCTTGCAGCCCGCCGTACTATACGGCCCATGACCGAAGCCCCAGACATCCTCTCGCCCGAGTACGACGCCAACCCCTACCCCTTCTACGAGGTGCTACGCGACGAGTACCCGGTGATGTGGCACGAGGGCACCCAGGCCTACGTGATCAGCCGCTACGAGGATGTGGCCGGGGCGTTCCGCAACCCCCAGATCTCCAGTCGCAACTACGAATGGCAGACCGAGCCGGTTCACGGGCGCACCATCTTGCAGATGGAGGGCAAGGAGCATTCCTCCTACCGGGGCATCGTCAACCCGATCTTTCGGGGCAGCTATCTGGAGCAGAGCATCGTACCGGCCATCACCAAGGCGGCTCGTCAGCAGATCGGCGAGTTCTTGGCCGACGGCGAGGTGGACCTGTGCAGGCGGTTCAGCACTTACTACCCGATCGGGGTGATCGTGCAGCTCCTCGACCTCCCTATGGAGGACGTGCCCCAGTTCTACGAGTGGTACACGATGATCATGGACTTCGTTTCCAATATCACCGGCGACGAGGAGAAGAACCGCCGGGGCATGGCTGCTCGGGCGGAGATGGGGGAGTACCTCATGCCCAAGATCGCCGAGCGTCGGGCCAACCCCGGCGACGACCTGCTCACCGCCATGGTGACCAAGGAGTTCGACGGCGTGCAGATGAGCGACGACGACATCCGAGGTTTTTGCAGCCTGTTGCTGACCGCCGGGGGAGAGACCACCGAGAAGGCCATCACCCTGACCATGCGGAACCTGCTGGACAACCCTGAGCAGATGGCCGAGGTGCGAGCCGACCGCCAGCTCATCGGCCCAGCCTTCGCAGAGACGCTGCGGTTCACCGGTCCGGTGCAGATGATCATGCGCCACACCGACGAGGACGTTGAGTTCTCCGGCGGCGCGGTGGAAGCAGGCCACACCCTCGAGCTGCTGCTGGGTGCAGCCAACCGCGATCCGGAGGCCTTCGACGAGCCCGACCGGTTCGATATCCACCGCACCGACATGGAGTTCGAAAAGGCCTTCTCCGCCGCCGCCGACCACACCGCGTTTGCCTTGGGTCGCCACTTCTGCGTGGGTTCAATGCTGGCCCGGGCGGAGTTGACCGTAGCCATGGACGCCCTGCTCGATGCCATGGACGACATCGCCTACGCCGACGGCTACGAGCAGGTGGAGACCGGGGTGTACACCCGGGGCCTGACCTCGCTGCCGCTGACGTTTACGCCGAATCCGGATTTTGTGGCTGGCTAGCGGGGGACGACGTAGCTCGCGTCGTCGCGGTCCCAGGTGTCGGGGGTGATGCCCTCTTCACGGAGCTTGAACTTCTGCACCCGCTCGGAGGGAGTCTTGGGCAGGTCGTCGCACCAGCGCACATAGCGGGGGACGGCGAAGTGGGCCATGCGGGGGACGCAGAAGTCGAGCAGCTCGGTCTCGGTCATCTCGTGTTCGGGCTTGAGCACCACCACGGCCATCACCTCTTCCTCACCCAGTTCAGAGGGAACGCCGATCACCGCTGACTCCAGCACGGCGTCGCAGGTGTTGATCACCGCTTCCACCTCGTAGGAGGAGATGTTCTCGCCTCGGCGGCGCACGCAGTCCTTCATGCGGTCGATGAAGGTCAGGTAGCCGTCCTCGTCGAGGCGGCCCCGATCCCCGGTGTGGAACCACAGATTGCGGAAGGTCTCTACCGTCACGTCGGGCATGTCGAAGTAGCTGTCGATCATGATGTGGGGCTTCTTGGGCCTCACCACGATCTCGCCTGCCGTGTTGGGTGGTACCGGTCGATCTTCGGGATCTACTACCTGCACGTGGTACAGCGCCGACTCCCGACCGGCGGTTCCGATCTTGCGCATACCCCGACGGTTCTCGGTGGTGATGGCAACCTCGGTCATGCCGTACACCTCGCTGAGATGCACGCCGAAGCGCTCCTCGAACGGCTCCCAGACCTCGACCGGGCAGGGGGCGCCGAATCCGTTGCGCACCGGGTTGTCGGCGTCGTCGGGCCGCTCGGGCTGCTTCCACAGCATCATGATCAGCCCGCCCTGGTAGTTGAACGCGGTGATCCCGTCGGCCCGGCAGCGGTCCCAAAACCGGCTGGCCGAGAACCGCCGATCCATGACGAGCCGGGCGTCGGCCTCCATGGCGCACATCACGCTGGTGTACTTGGCGTTGATGTGGAACAGGGGGAAAGCGGTGTAGAGCACGTCGTCGGCGTCGTAACCCACCAAATCCACTGTGTGGCGGGCCAGGTTCAGGTTGGCCTCATGGCACAGCATCACGCCCTTGGACGGGCCGGTGGTGCCAGAGGTGTACAGGATCACCGCGGTGTCCCGGTAATCCACATCGGGTTCGGGAGCGGGGGAGTCGAGGTACAAGTCGGCCAGTTCGTGGACGGTGACGTGGCTGGGGAAATCAGGGGTGCCGGTGTCTTCGGTGCCCTCGGCCCGATTGACCACCACGTGCTCGAGGCCGGGGAGGCTTGGGGCCGCCTCGGCGATGCGGTCGAGGTAGTCAGCATCGCAGACCACTGCCGAAGAGCGCGACTGGCTGATCAGATACTCCAGCAGGTGACCCCGGTAGGCCTGGTTGATGGGCACCTCCACCACCCCGGCCTTGTTCATGGCGAACCAGGCGTCGATGCACTCCAGCGAGTTCTGCATCATCAGACAGGAGCGGTCGCCCTGGCCCAGACCGAGCGAGGCCAAACCGGCGGCCAGTCGGTCGGAGTCCAGATGGACCCCGGCGTAGGTCTTGTCCCGCCCCTCCACGGTGAGGGCCAGCCGGTCGCCGTTGGCTTCGGCCTTGTGGCGGATCCACGCTCCGATGGTGCGCGGGGTGGCGGTGCTGGAGTTCGAGCTCATGGCTGGTCCCGTCAGTTCAGCACTTCGGGAGCCTCGCGCAGCAACCGCCGCACGGCCCCCTCCCAGTAGTACCTCACCGTCATGTGGTGGCTGTTGACCGCGGCCTTCAGGGTGGGGCGCTGGTCGGAGGGCACCGGCACCGGGGTTTGGCCGGCCTGCATGGCGTCGTAGTTGAGGCGGCATACCCGCTCGAAGTTGGAGGCCCGGTAGACGGCCTGCTCGGTGGTCTCACCGGCGATGAGCACCCCGTGGTTGGCCAGGATCACCGCAGTGGCGCTCCCTACCGCGTCGGCCATCTCCTGGCCCCCGGCAGCGTCGTCCACCCCGCCGGTGTAGGTGCCGAACAGGGCGATGTCGCCGTCGAACATGCAGGCCTGCTGGTCGGTGATCTCCGGCAGCTTGTGCATGGTGGACAGCAGACTGCCGTAGTAGGGGTGGTTGTGGATCACCACCCGGGCGTCAGGGCGAGCCCGGTGCATCTCGGTGTGGATGAACACCGCCGGGGTGACGTCCCAGCGGCCCTCCAGCACCTCGCCGTCGGAGTCGATCATCAAGATGTCGGAGGCGGTGACCTCGTTCCACCACAGCCCATAGGGGGTACACCACATGGAGCCGTCGTCGGCGTCGTCTCGCACCACGGTGATGTGACCGGCCACATCCAGGGCGTATCCCTCGGCATCGAGGATGCGAGCGGCGCAGGCGATCTTCTGGGGCACGGTGAGCGGCTGGTCGAGTCCGGGCATCACCCGGGGAAATCCGCTTTGTCCGGCGATGGCTTCGTCTAGCTTGCCCATTCCCTGCTAGATAGCACACTTGGAAGCTCTCCAAAGAATGTGAGAGCACCGGGAGGGCGAGCTATGGGCTGGAGAACGATGGGCGAGGCCGGATATCCGGCTGGTTTGGACGCGAATCCGTCGGTGTCGCCCCGCATTCAGCGGTGGGACCACATCGGGATCGCCGTACGCTCGATTGAGGCCGCCGTGCCGCTGTTCCGGGATGTGTTCGGCGGGCAGTTCGTGATGGGGGGCGACGACGTGCCGCTGGACATCCGCACCGCCATGTTCAAGCTGCCCGACACCGTGAAGGTGGAGCTGCTGGAGCCGCTGAACGAGCAGAGCTACCTGCATCGCTTTATCGAAAAGCACGGGGAGGGTTTTCACCACGCGACCATCTTCGTGGACGACGTGGAGGCCACCATCGTGGACTTGGAGGTCGCCGGTTATGAGGTGGTCGACACTGAGCTGCGCGAGCCGCACTGGCGGGAGACCTATGTGCGGCCCCGATCAGGGCACGGCTGCCTGTTCCAGATCGTGGACTCGACCATCGACTGGATGAATCCCCACCCGCATTGCACGGTGGAAGATGTGATCGCCGGCAAGTGGCGCTGGTGGAGGAGCCAAATCTGGCACGTCGACCAACTGCCCGACGGCTATAGCGAGTAGATCCCCCGGTGGGCGGCGGGTCCTGCCCCGGCCCAGCCCGCCGTCCTCGATGAACTCCGGGCGGCGGGCGCCCTGAGCCGGGCCACCCCCCGCCCACCTAGGTTTTTCCGCCGTCGGGCAAATGTTCAGAGCCCCAGTTCGGCTTGGAGCTTTTCGGCGAGGCGGAATTTTTGGATTTTGGTGGCGGACATGGGCCACTCGTTGGGGGCGACGAACTGCACGTGGCGGGGGATCTTGAAGCTGGCGATCTGGCCTCGGCAGAACTCGATCAGCTCGTCCTCGCTGGCCTCCGCCCCGGGCTTTAGCTCGACGAAAGCGGCCGGTATCTCGGAGTACTTCTCGTCGGGCAGGGGCACCACTTGGGCGATGGCCACCGCCGGATGAGTCTGGAGGTAGCTCTCGATCTCCACCGCGGCCACGTTCTCGCCGCCCACTTTGAGCATGTCCTTAGTGCGGCCCAGATAGCTGATGCGCCCGTCGGGGTCGAGTGAGCCGATGTCGCCGGTGAAGAACCAGCCCTCGTCGTCGAAGCACTCGGCGTTCTTCTCCGGGTCTTTGTGGTACCCCTCGAACACGTTGTATCCCCTCACCCAGATCTCGCCTGCCTGGTGAGGCTCGGTGAGCGTCTCTCTGGTCTCGAGGTCTTTGATCTTGACCTCGATGCCTCGGAATGGGCGGCCCGACGACACCGCCCAGGTCTCCGGGGGGTCTTCGGGCCCGGAGAAGGCCACCACGCCGCCGCACTCGGTGAGGCCGTAGGCGTTCATGTGGCGGGCCCAGGGCAGCAGGGCGTGGATGGCCCGCAGGGCGTCGGGGGGCGCCACGTTGTTCACCAGCCGGATGCGCTGGAACTCATCAGAATCCCAGTCGGGGTGGTTGATCATGGCCTGGGTGACCGGCGGGAAGGTGGAGAAGCACACGGTGGCCTTCTCGTCGCGCATCTGGGCAATGGCCTGGGCCGGGTCGAAGTGGGTGATGGTGACGTAGGACGACCCCGCGTCGAGGCAGCCGATGAGCGGCAGGATCGAGCTCATGTGGAACAGGGGGAGCGGATCCCAGAACACGTCGGTGTCGGTCAGCTCGAACCGGGTCCGGCAGGCGGTCACCGCGGTGCGCACCAGCGACTCGTGGTTCAGGGGGCAGCCCTTAGGCTCGGCCGTGGTGCCCGAAGTGTAGATCATCAGGGCCTCATCCCGAATCGCCACCTGGCTGCGGAGCAACTCCACCTCGTCGTCGGAGGCCTGCTCGGCGAGTGCCTCGAATGCCCCTCGGTCCACCATCCCGGCGGGGGAGGTGCTGCCCAACAGCACCACTGCCTTGAGTTCGGGGGCGACGTCGAGATCGAGATTGGCGGGGTCGGGCGCCTCGGCCAAGCCGGGCAGGCAGTCGTGCAGAATCACCACATAGTCGGTGAACTGGTCGATGATGTCGCTGGTCACCAGCACCTTCAGATCTGCATTCTCGGTGACATAGGCCAGCTCCCGACCCTTGAAGCGGGCGTTGATGGGAACCGGGACGGTGCCGATGAGTGAGGCGCCGAACATCACCTCGATGAAGTCCATGCAGTTGGGCATGAGGATCCCCACCCGGTCCTGAGGCCGAACCCCCAGCCCCAACAGCGACCGAGCCGACCGGCGAGCCGCCTCCTCCAGCGAGGCAAAGCTATGCCGCGTGTCCGGGAAAACCACCGCGTCCTGGTCCCCATACAGCGCCGACCCCCGCACCACCAGATCGCCGTACGTGGTCACATCAACCCAAGTGCTCATCCCCGTAGCTTCGCGCACCTATCCGGTGGTTTGCCCTGCCGTGAGCGACTGGGATCGAAAAATGTATAGATACTTATCAAAAATCGGATATTTTTGTAGTGATGGTGTACAGAAGACTGCTACCAGTGCCGGAGCGGAGTTTCTTTCTGTTCGGAGTGCGAGGGGTTGGCAAGAGCACCTGGGTGCGCATGATGCTCCCCGACGCAACGCGCTTCGACCTGCTTGACGAGGCGCTGTTCACCGATCTGATGGGCAATCCAGCCCTGTTCGGGAACCTCTTGTCTGGCATCAAGCCAGGCGAATGGGTGGTGGTAGACGAAGTGCAGCGCAATCCCGCCCTGCTGAACGAGGTCCACCGGCAGATTGAAGAACGGGGAGTGCGGTTCGCCCTGCTGGGTTCCAGTGCCCGCAAGCTCAAGACTGCTGGCACGAACCTGCTTGCCGGACGGGCAACTCGCAAAGCCATGTACCCGCTCACTCCGGCAGAGCTGGGCGACGATTTTGATCTGGGCAACGTTCTGCGGTTCGGCACGATTCCACTGGTATGGGCGGCCGAAGACCGACGCGAGGTGTTGGAGAGCTATACCCAGCTCTATCTCCGAGAGGAAATCCGAGCCGAAGCCGCGGTTCGAAACCTGCCCGGTTTTGTGAGGTTCCTGCCAGTGGCCGCTCTGATGCATGCGCAAACGGTCAATGTGTCCAGCCTGGCCCGAGATACCGGAGTAGCCCGCCCCACGGTAGCGGGCTATCTGGAAGTGCTAGAGGACACCCTGCTCGCTACCCGGTTAGAGGCGTTTGAGGCCAAGCTCCGGGTTCGCGAGAGAAAGCGCCCCAAGCTCTACTGGGTTGATCCCGGATTGGTGAGAGCGATCAAACGCCAACTCGGCCCAGTTGCCGCCGAGGAACGTGGAGCTCTGTTGGAGGGATGGGTCTATGGATTGCTCAGGGCCCACAATGAGACGCAGCAGGTGTTTGACGCCATCGCCTATTGGTCCCCAGTCGAGTCCGACGCCGAGGTCGACTTCGTGCTCACCCGGGACAACGAGCATCTCGCCCTCGAGGTCAAGGCCGCCACCAACTACAACACCAGCATGCTCAAGGGCCTGCGCGCCATCGACGGCCTGCCGGGCCTAGCCCGCCGGATCCTCATCTACACCGGCCCCCACGAGTTCCAAACCGAAGACGGCATCCACGTCTGGCCCCTCGACCGTTTCCACGAGGCTCTGGCTAGAGATGAACTGTGGCCTCAGCAACAAAGGGCAATGAGCCGATCTGAGTTTGAGGCAATCCGCCAGCAGGTGCGCGAACTAGATGCCCAGTAGCCCCTTGTGCCTCGGGGGGATGGCGTCCGTCGCTGACCGAGGTCAGCGGCAGAGATCGCCGATTACCCCGCGTGAGCACAGAAAGGTGCGCTCCACTGTCTTAAGGGTGAAGCCACCTTCGGCCTCCGGCAGGTGGGCGAAGATACGCAGCCGGTAACCGAGAATCGAATCATCCGCCAACCCCACCGCGTCCAAAGTGATCTCCCCCAGATCGCCGATGACTGGCCCCTCGACTACTGAAATCTGCGCTGCCCCCTCGCCTTCGTCGGGCACAAGAGCGCCGACCACCAGGTGACCGAGGGCGGTCATAGTCTCAGCCGACGGGATCGACCCCAAGATCTCCACCACCCGAGAGGTGATGTCGTCGGTACCGCCCACAAATACCTCAGGCAGAGCGGGCGGGGTCGGAGTTGCTGGCGGCGGCGAAGGGGTTGGAGCAGTCGGTGCATCGGTCGGGAGAAGAGAAGGCGATGCCAGCGGGGTCGGCGTGCCGGCTGTTGGCGTCGGGGTCGCGGGCACTGGCGCGGCAGCAGCCACTGCTGGAGTCGGGGTCGCGGGCACTGGAGTGTTGGTAGCCACCGCAGGAGTCGGCTGCGTTGTTTCCGACGGCAACACCGACTGCTCGGTTCCCCCGCAAGCAACCATGAGCACAGCCGGGGCCACAATGCCCACAATCGCCAGTCCCACTCGCAATCCCATTGCCCCTAACTTGCCCAGTCCACCCCACGAGGGTATCTGCGACTGAGTTACGCCAGCCCTGGTGGAAGGGCTCCAATCCCGTCTGGCTCCTGAGGCTCACAAACTGTCGCTCGTCTCTTGATAATGACATCAGTGTGAGTTGAGATCGCACTACCGTCTACATCAAGGAAGCGAGGGATCCAGGATGTCCAGAATCATCCGCTCGATTGACCTATTCGCGGGGGCAGGTGGCCTTTCGCTGGGGTTCGACCTAGCCAATTATGAGCTCGCCGGAATCCGATTTGAGCCTGTTTTCGCCATTGAGCATGATCCCGCTGCCGCGCTGACTTACAAGACCAACTTCGGCGTAGGCGTGTACGACGGCGACATTGAGGGGTTTGACCCGATCACCTACCCAGAAGCGGAACTGATCGTCGGTGGCCCTCCCTGCCAGGGGTTTTCCCCGCTCGGCCGTGACCGAGATGACGAGTCTCGCTCTCAGCTGAACGCGCTCTGGGAGCACTATCTAGCTGCGGTGGAGCGAGTAGAGCCGTTGGCCTTTGTCATCGAAAACGTCCCTGAATTCCAAAAGTCAGTGGAGTTCGCACAACTGTGCCGTCGGCTGTCTTCCCACCCGCTACTGCGTGAGTACAGCTACAGCTATGGAGTGCTGAACGCTGTTGACTACGGGGTGCCTCAGAGTAGGCGGCGAGGCATCTTTGTGGCAGTTCGGGGCAAGGTAGTTCCCTGGCCTCCACCCCCTACACATGGAGACGGCCCAATCGGCCAGGAGCCAGTCCAGACAGTGCGCGATGCCATTGAAGACCTTCCGCCAAAGCCGACAACCGATCAGCCAGTGATGGTGGACGGATTTCAGGACCTACACATCCGCCGAAACCCACGCCCAACCTCTCTAGAGCGATACCGGGCAATCCCCGAAGGCGGCAACCGATTCGATCTCCAGCGGGCACGACCAGATCTGACCCCTGTCTGCTGGGTGAACAAGCCAACGGGCACGACCGACGTCATGGGCCGGCTGTGGTGGGATCGGCCCAGTTTCACGATCCGCACCGAGTTCTATAAGCCAGAGAAGGGCCGCTACCTGCACCCCAGCGAAGACCGCCCAATTACTCACCGTGAAGCTGCTCGACTCCAGACCTTCCCGGACTCCTTCATCTTCGAGGGCACCAAAATCGAGATAGCCCGCCAAATCGGCAACGCCGTACCCGCCTTGCTGGGCAAGGCCATCGCCCTGCATATCGCCAAGCTGGTCGGGTAGACGTACAAATGAGGGGTTGACCTCACGTAGGCAGGCCGTTAGAACTGCGGCCTGTGAGTCTTGGCACCGATCCTGAGCTTGAAGCAGTTGCCGCAGAACTGCTGGGCATTCGTGACTTGGAGAACAGGGTTGCGGCTGTTCTGCGGGACACGATTGACCAGCTCTACGACGGCCAGCGAACGGGGCGCTACCGGTGGTGCGACTTGCACAAGACTGAAAGGACCCACTGTGGGACGCTGGTAGAGATCAACATGCAGCGCGAATTCAAATTCGCTGACGGAGACAAGCTTGACTACAAGATCGCTGGCGTTGACGTGGACTGCAAGTACTCTCAGAATCTCGGGGCATGGATGATTCCCAACGAGGCCAAGGAGAAGCTGTGTCTGGGACTCTGGGCGGATGATGATGAGTCCGTCTGGTCTATGGGACTGTTCAGGGCGCACAAAGAGCACCTGACCTCCAGCGGAAACCGAGACGAAAAAGCCAAGCTCAACAAGGATGGTAGGTCTTCTATCCACTGGCTCTTCTCCGATAGCGATCTGCCTCCGAACGTGCTGCTTCAAATCCCCAAGAAAGATGTTGACCACATCATGGGTGGCAAGTCAGGTGCGGAGAGAATTAGGCGGCTATTCAGGACAGTCCAGATGAAGCGAATCGGCCGCGGTGTCATTGCGACAGTGGCCCAGCAAGCCGACTACATGAAGCGAATCCGGGGCAACGGTGGTGCTCGCAGTCAACTCCGGCAAGAGGGAATCATCATCCTTGGCCAATACGAGGCACACCGTGATATTGCCCGGCATCTGGGTCTCAATGAAATCCCAGAAAAGGGGGAGTCGGTCAGTGTTCGCATCTGTCCCGCGGAGGAATCCAACAAGCCCGGATCAGCGATGATCGACGGCTCATGGTGGCGTGTGGCGGAGTCAGAAGATCCAGTGGTGTTGGCACCACTTCTACCCATCCTGGGATCGAACTGAACGGCCGCCCGAATTGTGTGCGTTTCCTTAGTGCTCGAGTTGCTACGTTGAGGCTGTGACCCAGGACGCTGGCGAGGTCGGATCGCTGCCGGTGCCGTTCTTCGGCTGCGAGGCGGACACGCTGCGCGTCTTTGTTGAGGATCTCTCCACAGAAGCGGCATTTGCTGACGAAGAATGGGACATGGTGGGGAATCTGGACCGCATCTTGGACCCATCGCGATAGTGGCCACGGTGCCATTGGTTGCCATTCACCTTCTCACCCGATTTTTGCGCGACGGTCCTATGCGTGAAGTGCGGGCCGTCAAGGATCCAAGAGCGAGCGAAGGATGACCATTCCCTGTTCGAGGGAACCACCGTACGGTTGCATCCAATGCGGGGGGTGAAGGGGTTCCAAGTCGATCCAGGCTGTATCGGTTCCAGCACTTCCACCATGCTGCGAGCCAATCCCCAAACTGCCAGCCTCCCAATTTTGCAACAGCACATTCTTCGGCAGGGCCCAACAGTGAGCACTTGATGGACTCAGTCCAAGGCAGACGGCGATCTGGTAGTTCTGATCGCGCAACTGCTGGAACTTGTACCTGCCGTTCTTCCAAAGCGTGGATGACTTGACCTCTACTCGGACACCCTCCACCAGCAGGTCGGCATCGCTGTCGGGAGACCGGGCGATCCTCAGCCCTTCAACGTCGCACAGACCCGCTACAAGCTCTTCAGCAATCTTGCCCCGTTGCCTGGAAGGGCGAGACTTGATCCAGGCGAATGGGCTGTCACGCCACTCCAAGTCCTCGTCCGCGTAGTTCGCTCTGAGCCGTAGCGACAGCTGTTCAAGTTTCTCGTACATTTCCTATCGATCCTGGTCCGAAGTGTGTTGCGGGACTAGAAGAGGGTTTCCAGGGATTGGGAGGTTTCGTCTGCTTCGTCAAGGAGCAAGTCGCAGCCCACGAGGTCTGGATTGGTGGAGGCGAGGCGGCGGGCCATGACTTGGATGGCCTCAGGGTTGCTGTCGATGAGAAGGTAGTCGCGGCCGTGCTTGGCGGCGGCTTCTCCGAGGGTGCCGCTGCCGGCGAAGAAGTCGAGCAGCAGGTCGCCTGGATTGGAGTGGACCTTTACCAAGCGCTCGAGGACGCCGAGAGGCTTCTGGGTGGCGTAGCCGGTCTTCTCCTTGCCGTTGGGGCTCACGATGGTGTGCCACCACACGTCGGTAGGCGTCTTACCTCGGGCCGCTTTCTCCTTACCGACCAAACCAGGTGCCATGTAGGGGATTCTGTCCATCTCCTCGAAGCAGAAGGTGTAGTCGGAGGGGTCTTTGGCGTACCACAGGATGCTGTCGTGTTTGGCGGACCACTTCTTCTTGGAGCGCGCGCCGTAGTCGTATGCCCAGATGATCTCGTTTATGAACGAATCTCTGCCGAAGATCTGATCCAGTAACACCTTGCAGTAGTGGACCTCCCGGTAATCGATATGGAGGAAGAAGCTCCCCTTGTCGGCGAGCACTCGGTGGGCCTCCTCGAATCGGGGCGCGAGAAAGGCCATGTAATCGTCGAAGGCGTCCTCGTAGCCCGACTTGCCTAGGTGAATCGTCTGGTAGCGGCGACCAGCAAAGCCGGTCCGATCACCGTTTACTTCGTCGTGGACAGTCTTGATCCTGTCGCGCTCCTGGCGCTTGCCGGTATTGAACGGCGGATCGATGTAGATGAGGTCGACGTAGCCGTCAGACAAGCCCTGCAATACCGGCAGGTTGTCACCGAAGACGATCCTCCCCATCGTCGCCATCCTAGGCATCTGCCCTAGGGGCACTCACGCATTTGCGCGTAGTCGACGAGTAACCCCTTGCGGCGAGGGCTGGCAGCAATTGCGGTAGGTCTCATGCGGGACTCGATGACCACTCATACATGGAAATACATTGAAACATAATTATTCCACAGCTATTTCCACATTTCCACAACTGCGGTGAAGGATAGAGTGGGCACTTCACGTAAGGATTCAGGGCCAGATCCCAAGATTGCTCTGGTGGTCGTGGAAAGGGTGAGGAGCAGATGCACGAGTTCCGGATCCATGTTGAGACTGACGGGGAGGGGTCGAGTTGGTGGTGTGAGGACGGCCTCGGCTTCGTGGCGGTGGCAAGCACGCTGCCTGAATTGAAGGCATTGATCAATGAATGGGTAGAAGATGAGGGAATCGGTGAGTTTGATTTGCTGATGGGTGCCCGAAGAACTCTTGGTGCTGCCGCTGCCGGGCGGAGCGGGCGCTACGACATTTCGGAGCGGATCGAAGAGACTCTGGCCAATGAGGCAGCGCCGCCTCGATAGGAAGCTGCCGTAATCGGCGAGGAGAGCTCGGAGGACTCATGCACGAAGTGCGCATACATCTGAATCTCGATGATGGGGTCCGTTGGTGGGCCGAGGATGACATGGGTTTCACGGGAGGCTCCAACGACCTCGAAGAACTATTGGGGAAGATCACGGAATGGGCCGATTGTGAGGGCATTCTCTCCGGTCTGACGGTGAAATTCGACTCAGACGTACTAGTTGCCATGGGTGGTGAGCCGGTCAAGCCCCTCGGAGCAACTGACCTGGCCTGAAGCGGAGTCCTAGGAGTACGGGGATTTCGTCTTCGAGGGTGGGCGGGATGAAGAAGTCGGTGTGGCGGGTGGGGGTTTCTTCTAGGGCGCTCTTGGTGACCTCGGTGAAACCGTCCACCACCAGGCCTGCGTCGAAGGCGAGATTCAGCTCATGGGAGATGGAGCGATGGAAGTTGAGCTGCTTTTGGGGCTGACCGGGCATTCCTTCGACTTCCTGGGCCTTCGGAGTGAGGTAGTGGGAGATGATGATGCCCTCCCGTTGATCACCGGTCGCGAGTTCTCCTTCAATCTTGAATTGCAGGTTGCTGGGATTCTTGAACACGGGATGCATCGTGACCACTGCCGCTACACCGTGAGGTTTCAGGCAGTAGGAGATGGCGGCGAAGAGGTCTTCGCTGGCGGGGATGTCCATGAGGGCCACCGTGCAGGTCACAAAGTCGAATGAGCTCGGCTCAAGGTGTTCGGCGATGTCGGCTAGCGGGAAGCAGAGCCACTCCACATCGGCGCTTCCGTCGTACTGTTCGGCCAGGGAGAGGAAGGTTTCCGACCTGTCGGCGCCGGTGACCTGGGCCCCGAGTTCAACGAGCTGGCGGGCTAGGACGCCGCTGCCGCAGCAGAGGTCGATTCCTCGTTTGCCCTGGATGTCGCCCAGCAAGTTGAGGGTGGTGGGCAGCACCAGGTTCCGGTGCCAGTCATTGCCCGCATCCCCGTGGCGGCTGTCGTAATGGTGTGCCAACACGTCCCAATCGTCTCTTGCCCGCTGGTCATGCGCGGCGGTTTGGGGTTGATAGTTGCCTGTGGGCACGGGTGAGAGGTCTCCTTAGCTAGCGGAGCAGGCGGCGGGCGGTGTCGATCAGCGACGCTAGCTCAGCGGCATCGGCATCGCGATGCAGATCGTCGGCGACCGCGTCGGCTTGGTGCTGCAACTCCCTGGAGATTCGGCTGGGGGCGTAGGGGCTATCCCGCAGGATCTCGGCGAATTCGGCGGCCACGGCGGCCAGTCGGAAGTGGGGGCTGGCTGATTCGAATGACCGTTCCACTGCGGAGCGGGGAAGATGGGTGACCAACTCGACGATGGTCCCGGTTGCCGGCCGCTCGTAGCGCATTCTGACTGTGGCAATGGTGCTGCGCTCGTCCCGTGTTCTTGAGGTCAGCTCCAGTTCGTAGAGCGCCGTCGAGCTGTGCCCAATGCCGAGCTCACCGGCGTCCTGGGAGTCGTCGCGGAACGACTCGTCCTCGATGTCGCGGTTCTCGTAGCCCAGCAGTCGGTAGGAGCGGACCACCTCGGGGTCGAACTCCACTTGGACCTTGGCGTCGCGGGCGGCGTGGGCCAACAGCCCGTCGAGGTCGTCGACGAACACTCGCACAGCTTCAGACGGCGCGTCGATGTAGTGGTAGGTGCCATCGGCCCTGTTGGCCAATTGCTCCATGAGCTCGTCGTTGAACGGTCCGAGGCCCACCCCGATGGTGGACAGGCCGATGTCGGCCCGCTCGCCGATCGACTCGAGGATTTCGTCGGTGCGGGTGGCCCCCACGTTGGCGACCCCGTCGGACAAGAGCAGCACGAGCACTTGGCGTCCGGCATCGGCTTCGTCCAGAGCCATGTCGTATCCCCTGATCAAGCCTGATTCGGCGTTGGTGGAGCCGCCGGGGGTCACTTCGGCGCGGATCTTGTCCATGATCCACTTGGCGTTGCCGTCGATCTCCATGGGCTCCAGCACCGTTGCCGATCGACTCTCGTAGGCCACCACACCGACCCGGGTCTCTCGGGGCAATCCCGAGATCAGAAGCTCCACTGCCCGGTGGGCGAGCGTGATCCTCCGCATCGACTCGGATCCGTATCCGGTGGGCTCGTCCATTGAGCCAGAACGATCCATCACCAGCACCACGCTGTCGGGGCTGGCCGACTGCGAGAGCTCTCGCGGCGCCTGGATGCCTACCCGCAACAGCACAAGGTCGGAATCGGCGAATGGTGAGGGAGCGGCATCGACAGTGACGGTGAACTCATCTCGAACCGCTTCGTAGCCACCGTCGAAGTAGTTGACGAACTCCTCAGTGCGAACGGCTTCGATCGGTGGCAGCTGGCCGCTTTCCACGAAATTGCGGGTCACCGTGTAGGAGGCGGTGTCGACGTCAAGGGCGAAGGTGGAGAGCGGGTCGTCCCAGGGGTCGACGAAGGGATTGACACCGTAGTCCTGGAAATTGTTCGGCTCGCATCTCCTACAGGGCCGACGCATCTCTGACGCGGCCTCTTCGATGGGTTGTGGGGAGGCTGACTGGGCACGGCCGCTGGCCGGGGCTGAGTCCATCGCGTCTGCGGCCATCTCCTCAGCGGGCATCTCCTCGTCGGCCATCTCATCTACTGCCGGGCGGCTGAGATTGTCCAAAGCAGCGCTTTCGTCCTCGTCTACCGCGTCGCCTTCGGTTGGAACCACAAGTACGCGGTCACCGGTTTCATCCGACGGGCTGGCCGGCGCATCTCTAGGCGCCTCTGAAATCCCACTGGAATCTGGAGCCGAGCTGTCTGATGTCGAAATCGATGGCTCTGATATCTCCAGTGCGGGGCCCGCGGTGCTGTCGTCGTCATTGGCGCATGACAGGACTAGAAGGGCCAATGCCACGACTAGGGCAATCAACCCATGGCGAAATGCGTGCTTTCCCTGCTTGGACCTGATTCCGGTTGTCATCTGCTCCCCCTTGAGCTGTGATGCCCGCGGCATCTTCTTGGGGGTATCTGACGACGCGTAGCGTCCGCTGGTTCCCGTCGTGGAGAAAATCCTCGTTAGCCAGCTGCTGCCATTCCGGCAGCATGGGCGGCCACGAGGAGGGGCCCGATGGTGCCGCCCGCTCCGGGGTAGGCCGCACCCAGAGGGCTGGCGGCGGCGTTGCCCACCGCGAAGAGACCTTCGATGAGGCCGCCGTCTTGATGGCGGACTTGGCCGTGGATGTCGGTTCGGGGGCCGCCCTTGGTGCCTAGACAGCCGGGGTGGAGGTGGACGGCGTAGAAGGGCGGTTCGTCCACTGGGCCGAGCGTGGGGTGGGGAGCCGACGGGTCCCCTACGAAACGGTCGTAGACCGAGCGACCCCGGCCGAAGTCGGGGTCGTCTCCAGATGTGGCCAACAGGTTCAAGCGGTCTACCGAGGCGGTGAGTTCTTCGCCGTCTACGTCGATGACGGCAGCCAATTCGGCAAGGCTGTCGGCCCGGTGAAGCCATCTGGGATCGGGGTCATCTCGGCGTAGCGGGCCCAAGTGGTAGCGGCGGCGGTAGCTGGCGTCGAATACCAGCCAGGCGGTGGCCGCCGGGTACCGGAATCCAGTGGGGTCGAAGGCCTGCATGGCCCGGCCCACGTCGTTGTAGTTGCGGGCCTCGTTGACGAAGCGCCGTCCCCGGGAGTCCACCATCAGCGAACCGGGCCGGGCCCGCTCAGTGAGCACCAGCCGGTGGAAGGTCTCGCCGTCGATGGTTTCACCCGGCATGGTCATGGCCGGACACCACCACGCCTCGGCCATGTTGCCCAGTTCGGCCCCAGCGGCCAGCGCCAGGCGGAGCGCGGTGCCATCCATGCCGGGAGCACCCACCGGGCCGGTCATAGGCCCCCGCAGGAACGCCTGCACCAGCGAAGGGTCCCGCTCGAAACCCCCGGAAGCCAAGATCACCCGACCGGTCAGCACATCGGGGCCGATCCGCACCCCGTTTACTGTGCCGCCCGACTGGGCCAGGCCGTCCACCTTGGTTCCGGTGAGGATCACCGCTCCGGCGGCCTCGGCAGCCTCTGTCAGCGAGGCGATCATCGATCGGCCCATGGTGATGACGCCCCGGCGGGACCGGTCGGCCACCTCGCCCCAGTCGATGTTCCCGGTGGCCAGCTCCCGGTAGGTGATGGGCGCGGTCACATTGGGAGCAGTCCGGATTCGCTGGTCAAGGTCAGGCAACACCTCGCGGGGCTGGGGCTCCAGGGGACGATGGCCAGGCTTCCCGCCGGGCAGTTCGGGGTGGTAGTCGGGGTAGGGGACGGTCTGCCACGACAATCCAGTAGCTGACTCCAGCCAATCGGCCACTGCCGGTGCTTGATCGGCGAAGTAGTCAACGAGTTCGTCGTCCACGTCGCCCAGCCGCAGCGCGTGCAAGTACCGGCGAGCTTGGATGGGGGAGTCGTCCACCTCTTCGGCCGCCATCAGCCGGTTGGCGGGAATCCAGGCCAGACCCCCCGATAAAGCGGTAGTGCCGCCTAAAACTGAGGCCCGCTCCACCACGGTTACCTCCGCCCCTGCCTGTGCCGCGGCCACCGCCGCGGTCAACCCGGCGGCTCCCGATCCGACGACGACTACTGAAGCCACGTCAGCGGGGTAGCGGGACCGCTATTGGCCCTGCAAGGCAGCAGCCAGGGCAGCGGTGTCGAACCACTGGGAAAGGCGGGAGATGCGGCCGTCTTCGACGTCGAATATGTCTACAGCGTCAAATGACACTTCTTGTCCGTCTTGGGTTGCCCCGTTGAAGGTGATCTCCACCACCACGGTGTTGCCAGATTCCAGGAACCGGGTGGGGTTGTCTTGGTGGACCGGGAATCGCTCGAAGATCTTCTGGAACATGGCAATGGCCTTGTCGGAGCCGATGCGAGGACGCGACCCGGAGGGGATCAGGCCGAGCTCGGGGTGCAGCACCGAGGCCATCAGGTCCCAGTCCTCGTCGTTGAGCGCGGTGAAGTAGTCCTTGACCACCGCAAGCGGGCTTCTGTTCGATCCTTCAGCGCTCATCAGTTGGCCCTCAGGATATCCTTGACTTCGCGCATGGCCCGGAACGACCAACCGGCCAGATCGGGGTCGCCGAAGGCAGTGACGTTCCACATGATCAGGTGGCGCAGACCGGCGTCGTAGTAGGTGCTGACCTCTTCGGCTATCTGTTCAGGAGTGCCGCAGAAGCAGTAGTAGTCCACCACCTTGGGCGGGATGCCGTCGATGATGGCCTCGGCCTGCTCCCGAGGCACCGACGCGGGGATCAGGTCGTGGAAGCCCTCGGGTGGCTCCACCCCCAGCTCACGGAAGATCTGCGGGGGCAGCATCACCATAATGGCGCGCAACAGCGGCGCTTCCTGCATGCGTCGCAGCGTGGCCTCGTCGGGGGCGGCCAGCACGTAGGCCAGCAGTCCGGGGGTGACTGCCTCGGCATCTCGGCCCGCTTCCACCGACGACTGGCGGATGGTGGCCAGCGAATCGGCGTAGACGTCGGGGGCCAGCTTGGTGGGCAGCCAACCGTCGGCCAGCCTCCCGGTGATGCGAAGCATCCGGGGGCCATGGGCCGCCGTCCAGATCGGTGGGGGAGTGTCTCCGTAGGGCGACAAGCCGAGCACGGCGTCGTTCAGCTGGTGGAACTTTCCCTCGTAGTTGATGGGGCCGTCGGCGTCCCACAGTGCCCGAATGATCTCGATGCCCTCTTCCAGACGGCCCACGGGGCGGTCGAAGTCCATGCCATAGGGGGTGACGTTCATCCGCTCGCCCGAGCCCAGCCCCAAGATGGCCCGGCCCTGGGTGAGGTGGTCGAGGGTGAGGGCCATGTTGGCCACCATGGCCGGGTGGCGGCGGATCAGGTCGGTGACCACGGCCCCAACTTTGATGGTCTCGGTTTGCGCTCCCACTGCGCCCATCATCACCAGCGGGTCGAAGTACACGTGGCCGCTGGGCTGCACTGCGGCCAGCGGGCTCATGTCTGGGGTCCATATCGAATCGGGGTGCCAACCCATCAGATGGCATGGCCACCACAGGGCGTCGTAACCGTCGGCTTCAGCCCGCTGGCCCAACTCCACCGCCCGGTGGGCCGGGGGCATGATCTGGCCGGGGACGCCGATCTCAAGGTCTTTCATCCGCCGAACTCCCGACGGCGCATGTTGTCGGGGTCGATTACCTCGCGGATCAGCCGCACTTGCTCGACGGTGGGCACCGCGGTGGTGGGCAACTGCCCCTCAGGGGCGGGCAGCTCGAAGCCAGTGGCCTCTTGTACCTGCTCGAAGGTGACTCCAGGATGCAGCGACGCCACCTGCATGTGGCGAGTTTCGGGGTGGAAGTCCATAACGCACAGGTTGGTGATCACCAGCTCGGGCCCACCTTCCAGTCCGGCGTCGGCCCGCTCCGTTCCGCCGCCCAGGTAGCCGGCGCAGGAGATGAAGTCTACGTTCTCGACCAGTGAGCGGGGGTTGTGGTTGGGGTTCCAGTAGTAGAGCGCCTTGCCGATTGAACCCATGTCGCCCAGCCCGGCGGTTCCCGGCAGCCGCACTCGGGGAGTGTGATAGTCAGCGCCAATCACCGAGTTATTGCCGTTGCCAAAGCGGTCGAGCTGGGCCGATCCCACGCAGAATTTGGTGAGCCACCGGCCGTTCAGGGCGATGGTCCAGAAGTCCCCGTACTGCTCCACGTACATGATGGAGTCGCGCCACAGGGGGGCCTCGAGGGTGGAGGCGGGCACCCGGTCGGGCCGGGGCTCGAGGCCCACCGCTCCGGCCAACCACACCAGGTCGGGAGCGTGGGTAAGCCGGGCCAGCCAGAAGGCGCTCACCGGCACGAACGAGGCCATGCCGTTACAGGCCTGGTCGCCGTCGGCGAAGCAGGCGGCCAGCCGGGCGATCATCAGCTCATCAATGGTCCAATCGTCAGCCGGAGGGCTGTTCTGCCAATCGCTCATGCTCTTCCTCCCGGTGCGCACCATCCGGGCGTTCTCCCGCCAACGAGCACCATCACGTCTGTTCCCAGGCTTCTAGGGCGGTTTGCCGCTCAGATCCACCCACGGTCTCCAAGTAGGCCGCGTGGTCGGCGGGGCCGGTCACGTACTTCTCAAGGAACCCAGCCACGGCTTCGTCGTCGCGGGCGGCACCGATCCACTCCAAATGCATTCCCGTGTCGTACCCGTATCGGGGATAGAACGAGGTGGGGTGGGCGCCGTATGGGGCCTCTACCACTGCGTCCACCATGAAGCCGGGCAGCACCGTGCGGTCGGGGTTGGCTCGCAGCACCTCGGAATCCACGATCTCCTCAACGGTGACGATCACCGTGGTAGCCGCCTTGGGCATGATGCCAAGGTCGGGCCACAGCGCGGTGGGCTCATAGCCGATGTTGCCGAACCGGTCGGCCTTGTGGGCGTGAACTAGGGCTACGTCGGGAACCAGCGCCTTGCAGGCCACCACAGACGGCCCGCCGAAGGGGTCGTCAAGCATCACCAGGTTGTCGTTGACGTCGATCAGGTCGGTGCCGATCAGCCCCCGAGTGGGCAGGAACGGCAAATTGCGAGCGCCCGCGCCCAGCCGGGCGTTCAGCGCGGTCTCCGATAGCTCCTCGACACGTATAACGCCGGCCTCCACCGCCTTGCGGTAGCGCTGGCACAGCCCGAACTGTTCCATCGACACCGCCGCGCCGACGAGGCGGTTCATGGCTCCGGCGGCAGCCAGCCAGTCAACCGGTATGCCGCCAACCAGGCACACCACCCCGAGCTCCTGGCGGCCTTGTCTGATCAGCTCCCGCACCAGGGCCATCGGCGCGGCCTGGGTGGCCATGTTCTGGATGGCCACGGTGTCGCCGTCGCGCACCAGAGCAGCCGCGTCCTCAAGAGTGGTCAGCTTCTCAGCGCTCACAGGAGTTCCACCATCTCTCGTCCTCCATGAAGTTCAATCACCTGTCCAGTTGCATAGTCGGAGTCCCCCGACGCCAGCCAAGCGACGGCGCCGGCCACATCCTCAGGAGTGCCGGCCCGGCCAATGGGGATCTGGGCCTCGATGCGCTCGATGATCGCCTCGGGGATGCCCAAGCCGGTGTCGTCGTCGCGTGCTCCGGTCAGGCGGGTACCGGCGATGTAGCCCGGGGCCACCGCGTTGACGTTGATCCGGTGTCGGGCCCACTCCCGGGCCAGCGACTTGGTGAGAGCGATCACCCCGCCCTTGGCTGCCGAGTAGTTGGCGTTGCCGGCGATGCCGTAGATGCCGTTGATCGACGCCATGTTGACCACCTTGCGGTGGTGGGCCGGCGGGTTGTCTCGGCTGCCTCGCAATATTGGAAAGGCCGCCCGGCACAGGTTGAACGTGCCCTTGAGAGCTACATCGCACACCAAGTCCCACTGCTCGTCGGTCATGTTGTGGGCCATGGCGTCAGCGGTGATGCCCGCGTTGTTCACCAGGATGTCGAGGCTGCCAAATCTGTCTTGCGCGGTGCTCAGCATGGCAGTTACGTCGTCGTGATCGACGACCGACCCCGCTGCGGCCACGGCCTGCCCGCCGTCGGCGACGATGGCCGCTACTGCTTCCTTAGCAACACTGCCGTCGACATCGTTCGCCACCACCGCAGCGCCATCGCGGGCCAATCGAGCCGCCACCGCCAACCCGATGCCCCGACCGGCGCCGGTTACCAGCGCAACGCGGCCATCCAGAACTCGAGTCACTAGAAGCTTCTGGGCAGCCCGAAGGTCTCGGCGATGCTGTTCCTCGCCATCTCGTTGGTGATAGGGCCGATGCGGTAGAGGCGGCTGTCTCGCCAGTAGCGCTGGGGATGGGTTTCGAGGGCGTAGCCCATGCCGCCCAGCACTTGGATGGCGATGTCCGAGCACTTGCCGGCGTATTCGGAGGCCACCACCTTGGCCATGTTGGCCTCCCGGCCGCAGTCCTCGCCCGACTCCGACTTCCAGGCCGCGTAGTAGGTCATCAGCTCGGCCTGCTTCTGCATCATGGCCATGTCGGCCAGGTTCTGATGCCACACCTGGAACGAGCCGATCTTCTTGCCGAAGGCCTCCCGCTCCATCAGATAGCTGAGAGTCTCTTCGATGCAGCCGTCGATGATGCCGGTACACAGGGCGGCCACCATGATTCGCTCGTTGTTGAGGGTGGACAGCATTTGGTAGAAGCCCTGGCCGGGCTGGCCCACCACGTACTCGTCGGGCACGAACACGTCGTCGAGGAACACCTCGCACGATCCCACCGACCTCATGCCCACCTTGGGAATCTGGCGGCACTCCAAGCCTTCCGCAGGATTCTTCACCAAGAACAGGGTTACCCCCCGGGCTGGCTTGTCGGCGATGTCCTCGGTGCGGGCCATCAAGAACAGGTAGTCGGACACGTGGGCCGCGGTCGACCAGATCTTCTGGCCGGTGATGCTCCAGCCGCCGTCCACCTTGGTGGCCCGGGTTTTCATGGCTCCCATCAGGTCGGTGCCCCCGGACGGCTCGGTGACGGCGATGGCCACTCGGATCTTGCCCTCGGCCAGCTGGGGGATCAGTTCCTCGCGGGCCACATCGGTGGCGAACTTGTTGATCGACTTGGCGCAGAACGAGGAGATGCCGAAGATCCAGGTGAGCCCGGCCAGCGAGCGGGCCAGTTCCCGGGTGAGGATCATCTGGGTGACCACGTCGCCGCCCTGTCCGCCCAGTTCCGGAGGCAGGCCTATGGCGTGGAACCCGGCGTCGGACATCTTGTCCCACAGCTCGAACGGGTACTCGAACTCTTGGGCCTCATAGTCGCGGGACGCGTCCTTGTTGCATTCCTTCTCGACCCAATTACGGACCGTCTCCTGGAACATCGTCTGCTCGTCGGTGAGGGTGAACTCCATGTGCCTGGTTGCTCCTTGTTTGCTCGTTCTTGTCTAGTGGGACTGCTTCCTCAGTAGCGCCAGCCGTCTCCGAAGGTGGGGATGCGGCGTCCCAGGATGTCCTCCACGCAGGTGAGGGCGGCCCGGGCCGAGCGGTCGGTGCCGATGCCCCGGCTGCGGAAGGTTTCGCTGGCGAAGTACAGTCCGTCCACGGTGGGGGCCCGCCAGTGGGGCCGGAACTTGCCCACCAGCATGGGCTTTTGCGCCACGCCGAACGCCGGGTCGAACACGAACAGGCGCCTCTTCCACACATGCTCGGCCAGGCCGGGATACATCACGTAGAGGCCCTGTTCGAGGCGGTTGTACATGTCCTCGATGTAGCGCCGGTCCCGCCCCTTTGAGCCGGGGACGATGCCGCCGGTGCAGTACAGGTGGAGTCCGTTGGGGATTCCCTGGGGGTCCATGGCCGCCTGGTCGTACATGTAGCCCGGCGTGGGGCTGTGGGGGGTTTCCAGCCAGGTGGCCAGTTCCCGGGGGTCGAACATGGTCACCGGCTCTTCGGTGGCGAAGTAGAGGTTGAGCATGGTCACCCGGTACTGGTCTTGGGCCAGGTAGCGGATCTGGCTGGTGTACCAGTCGGGCAGCTCCCACTCGGGCACCACATTGAACACGTTCCACACCGGCAGGGTTGAGATGACCGCGTCGCACTCGATCACCTCTCCGATGTCCCAGTCGTTGGGCACGGTGGGCTCGTGAGGGATTGACACCCCGACCACCGCCCCGTTCTCGATCAGCACGCGGCCGGCCGCGGTCTGCATGCGCAGCTCGCCGCCGTGCTCGGTGAAACCGTCGGCCAGGTCTTGCCACATGCCGTCCCAGCCCTGGCCGGGCCAGCACGAGTAGGCGGCCATGTGCCGCTCCTCGTAGTGCATCTTGCGCACCCACAGGTTGTCGCTGGCCGAGTGGTCGTACCACTCGTCGGTCATGCACTCCAGCACGGCGATGAACTCGTAGAGGTCGTAAACGCCCTGGTCGGAGGTGTACTGGGCCAGCCATTCCCGCATGGGGCGGTCGTCCCACTCCTCCAGCTCGTCCCATGTGCTCTCGGTGATGGCCTTGATGACCTTCTTCACCTCGGTCTTGTCGGGATAGCGGTCTCGGATCGACCCCCAGGTTTGGGTGTCGTTGTCCCAGATCGGCATGTCATGGGACACCTCGCCGTGGATGAGCTCTTTGCCGACGTGCTCGAACACTTTGGTCAGACCCGAGCCGGGGTCCTCGATGAGGTGCCCGCCTAGGTTCACCTTGAAGCCCTCGTCGTCCACCGCCAGCGCCCGGCCCCCCAAGAACGGGGATCGCTCCAAAAGGGTGACCGACTTGCCTTCAGCGGCCAGAAGCGCCCCGGCGCTCAGTCCGGCTGCCCCGGCGCCGATGACGACAACGTCGCATTTGGTCATGGGGGGATACTAAGAGCGGGCGGCGTTGGGAGGCACGTTATGAAGTCGGCCGCTCAGCGGGCGGCAATCGCGCTGAGCGCATCGACCGTGGCTTGTGGGCCGACATCATCGCCAACGTGGGCGCCGGTGAGCAGCACGATGGGCAGGTCAACGCCGGCGGCTCGGTAGGCGGCGATGCGATTGGCCAGCATGTCGGGCCCAAGAGCGCATTGGGCCAGCACGGCCTCATCGGGCACCAGCGACAAAGCTGCGGCGCGGTCACCCCTCTGCCAGGCCTCGGCCACCTCGGGCAGGTTGTCGAAAGTGCCGACGAACGCGGGCTGATGGGTGGGCACCATGGAGTAGGCCAGTACTTGGCGGCGCATCCGCTCTAGAGCCTGTTCGGGATCGGGACCGGCGTAGGCCCAGAACGAAAGCACGGTGGCCACGTCGCCGGGATTGCGCCCCGCTTCGCTGGCCGCGGTCTTGACGATCTGTTGCTTGGGGGCAACTTCCCCAGGAGGGCACCACGTCATGAACACCGCGTCGGCGATTTCTCCGGCCACGGCGAGCATTCGGGGGTTGATAGCCCCCAGCCAAATGGGCACCTCCACGCCGGGCAGGTCGAGGCGGAACCCCTTGGACCGGAACCGGGGGCCGTCGTGGTTCAGCTTCTCGCCGGCCAAGGCTGCTCGGAGCAGGCCGATGAACTCCCGCACTGTGGCCAGAGGCTGATCGAAATCGCCACCATGCCAGCGACCAACCACGATGGGGCTGCTGGCCCCGATGCCGGCCACTATCCGGCCGGGAGCCAAGGAGGCCAAAGTGGCGAATCCCATGGCAGTAAGGGCAGGGGAGCGGGTGTAGGCGGCGACGATGCCCGATCCCAGCCGGATGCGCTCGGTGCGGGCGGCCATTGCCCCCAGGGTGGCGAACACCTCGGGGCCGGCCACCTCGCCCACCAGCGCGGTGTCGATCCCGGCCTGCTCGGCGTGTACAACCAGGTCGGTCAGCCATCCGATGGAGAGGCCGTCCTCCACCGGCATGGTGATGGCCACCGGGGAGTCGGTCATGGCTTGAGTTCGTCGGCGGAGGGGCTAGCCGGCGAAACGGTCGTGGAGTTCGTCGGCCAGGGGTTGGTTTTCGGCGTTGTCGGGGTGGGGGAGCCACTCCTCGCCGACCGACAGGTAGCGGGTGGCCAGCTCGATCAGCGGACCGTGGGCCTTGCTGGGAGGGATGAAGTTCCACTTGAGCCACGGCTGGGTGTCGGGGTGGCTGGGTTCCTCCATCACCAGCGGGATGTCGGCGTCGCGCACCCCGTCGATCATGGTGTCGAAATCATCAGAGCAGAAGGCGATGTGGTGGACGTACTCGCCCTTTTTGGCCAACACCTTGTCGGGCCAGTGGCCGGGCTCAGCGGGCGACCAGAGTTGGATGGACACGCCGGTGGGGTCGGGGTTCTGGAACGTGACCCACGCCATGGGGGTTCCGTCCATGTCGTCGGCGCCCTCTCCCCGGGTGACCTTCATGGTGTGGCCCGGTGCCAGCACTTCGAGGATCTGTCGCCAGTCTTCCTCGGCTTGGGCCAGGTCTTTCACTAGCAATGAGATGTGGTCGATGTGAATGCCCATGTTGTTCGCTGTCTCCTCGGGGGTCTCCCTGACTACGCGGCCAGGTTCTCGATGATGGTGGCATTGGCCAGTCCGCCGCCCTCGCACATGGTCTGGAGTCCATAGCGGCCGCCCGAGCGCTCCAGCTCATTGAGCAGCGTGGTCATGATGCGGGCGCCGCTGGCCCCCAGCGGGTGGCCGAGGGCGATGGCCCCGCCGTTCACGTTCACCTTGTCCATGTCCACGCCGGTGTCCTTGGCCCAGGCCAGCACCACCGAGGCAAAGGCCTCGTTGCACTCGAACAGGTCGATGTCGTCGAGCCCCATGCCGGCGCGCTCCAACACCTTGGCCGTGGCCGGGATGGGGCCGGTGAGGATGAGCACCGGATCGCTGCCCACCACCGCCATGGTGTGGATCCGGGCTCTCGGGGTGAGGCCATGCTCCGCCACCGCCTTTTCGGAGGCGATGAGCAGCGCAGCCGAGCCATCGGTTATCTGGCTGGAGTTGGCCGCGGTCAGCGGGCCGTGCTCAGAGAAGGGGCGCAGCTTGGCCATCTTCTCCATGGAGGTGTCGGGCCGAATCCCCTCGTCGCGGGCACATTCGTCCACTGCCAGCACCTCCCGTTCGAAGCGGCCCTCTTCCCAGGCTAGGGCGGCGTTCTGGTGGCTGCGCAGGGCCAAGCCGTTCATGTCTTCCAAGGTGACATCCCACCGCTCAGCGATCAGGTTGCCGCCCCGGAACTGGTGGACCTCCTCGTCGCCGAAGCGATTGGCCCAGCCGTCGCCGTCGAACGGGTAGCGCATGCCCAGATCGGGGCCCACATCGCCCTGGCTGTTGAGGTGAATGAGGCTCATCACCTCAACGCCGCCGGCCACCACTAGGTCTTGGGTACCCGACATGATGCCTTGAGCAGCAAAGTGCACCGCCTGCTGTGACGACCCGCACTGGCGGTCGATGGTCACCGCCGGGACGTGCTCGGGCAACCCGGCCGACAGCCAGGCATTGCGGGCCACGTTGAAGGCCTGGGCGCCGATCTGGCCGACGCAGCCCATGATGCAGTCGTCCACCGCGGCCGGGTCCACCCCGGTGCGGTCGATCAGCCCGCTCAAGATGTTGGCGCCCAGGTCGGCGGGGTGGAGGTGGCTCAACCCCCCGCCGAAGCGGCCCATGGGGGAGCGAACTGCGTCGATGATGTAGGCGTCGGCCATGTCTGTGCTTCCTGGTTCTTGTTCGGGATTCCTTGGTTGCTGCTTCTTGTCGGACCGAGGCCGTTCAGCCCACGGCTCGCTCGGCAGCGGCCACGGTGTTGGCCATCAGCATGGTACGGGTCATCGGCCCCACCCCGCCGATTCGGGGCGAAAGCCAGCCCGCCACCTCGGCCACGTCGTCGTCCACATCCGACACCAGCTTGCCGTCGGCGAAGCTCACCCCAGCGGCCACCACCGCAGCACCGGGCTTGACCATGTCGGCCTTCACCATGCGGGGCGCCCCGGCCGCGGCGATGAGGATGTCGGCGTTTTTGGTGTACCGGGAGATGTCGCTCGCCCCGGTATGAACCACAGTGACCGCGGCATTGGCGTTGGGCCGCTTGAGCGACAGCAAGTTCGCCAGCGGCCGCCCAATTGTGAGACCTCGACCAATTATCACCACGTGCTGGCCGGCGATGGGAATCTCGTAGCGCTCCAACATCAACTGGATCCCCCGCGGCGTGCAAGCCAGCGGAGCATCAACCCCCTGCACCAACCGCCCCAAGTTCACCGGGTGCAGCCCATCGGCGTCCTTCTCCGGCAGCACCCGCAGCAGGGCCGTCTCGTAGTCGAGTTGGTCGGGGAACGGGTACTGCATGATGTAGGCGTCCACCGCCGGATCGGCGTTGAAGTCGTCCACCACAGCGTCGACTTCTTCCTGAGTGGCATCGGCAGGCAGATGCACCTCCCGAGACCCCATCCCCAGATCTTCGCTGTCGCGGTGCTTCATGGCCACGTAATTGGCCGAAGGCCCGTCGTCCCCCACCAGCAATGTGCCCAGTCCAGGGGTCTTGCCCTTCTCAGCCAGCGCAGCAATCCGCTCCCGCAGGCCTTCCTTGATCTCAGCCGACAGCATTTCGCCGTCCAATTTGATAGCAGTCATCGCTCCCAACTTAGTTGCGTTGTTCTTTCATTTGCGGAGGGCCGCAGCTCGGATCGGGCCGGGACCCACCTCACACGTAGTTCCAGCCGAAGCGGCCTTTTATGCAGAGGTTGCCTTTTGTTACGTCGTGGTCGTCGGGGGAGGTGCATTTGACGATCTGGTTGTCTTGGACGTGGAGTTCGAGGTTGCAGCCGACGCCGCAGTAGGAGCACACGGTTTGGGTGACGGTTTGGTCTTCGGGGCGCCAGTCGTCGGCTTGGCGGAGGTCGAACTCAGTTTTGAATTGGAGGGCGTTGGTGGGGCACACGGCCACGCAGTTGCCGCAGTAGACGCAGGCCGAGTCGGGCAGGGACACGTCGAATTCGGTGGAGATGCGGGCGCCGAAGCCCCGGCCGGCCACCGAGATGGCGTAGGTGTGCTGAGCGTCGTCGCCGCAGGCCTCCACGCAGCGATAGCACAGCACACACTTGTCGTAGTCGCGGATGTAGAGGTTGTCCTGCACCCGCACTGGCTCGTCCATGGTCTCGCCGCCGGGCACGTAGCGATCGGGGTCGGCGCCGTAGTGCTCGGCCCACTGGCCCAGTTCATCGGCCTGGGACACGTCGACGCCGGTGGCCAGGAACTCCAGCACCATCTTGCGGCTGTGGCGCACCCGCTCGCTGTCGGTGTGCACCACCATGCCCTCCTCGGCGGGACGGGAGCAGGAGGGGACCAGCGCCCGGCTGCCGTCGAGCTCCACCACGCATACCCGGCACACGTTCACCGGGGTGAGGGTGGGGCCGTAGCAGATGGTGGGGGTCTCCACTCCGACGGCGTCGCAGGCATCCAGGATGGTCGCGCCCTCAGGCACGGCCACGTCTTGGCCGTCGACCCGGATGGTCACCGCGGTCTCGGTGGCGACGCTGGTCACGAGCTATTTCCTATCAGGCCCAGCGCCAGAGCGGAGCGGACAGCGGAGGCGGCGGTGTGGCCCAGGCCGCAGATGGAGGCGTCGACCATGGCGAGGGCCATGTCGTCGATGAGCTCGGATCGCTCGGGGGCCAGAGGACGACCGGAGGCTTGCAGCTCAACCAGAACCTCATGCTGGCGCTGGGTGCCCACCCGACAGGGCACGCACTGGCCGCACGACTCGTCCCGGAAGAACTCGGCAATTCGGACGACGACAGCCTCCATGTCCACGGTGTCATCGAACACGGTGACCACCCCGGACCCCAGGGTGGCCCCGGCTTCTCGGGTGTCTTCCAGGGTGAGGGGCAAATCGAGGGCGTCGGGACCGACGAACACCCCGGCCGCGCCACCCAACAGCACGGCGGCCAGCGAGCCGGTCGGACCTCCCGCCAACTCGAGCAACTCGCCCAGCGGGGTGCCGAACGGCACTTCGTAGAGGCCAGGCACCGCCACTCGCCCCGACAGGCAGAACAGCCGAGTGCCGGGAGAGCGCTCTGTGCCCACCGAGCGGTAGGCGTCGGGACCGTCGATCACGACGTCGAGCACGTTGATGAGAGTCTCGGGGTTGTTGATGGCGGTGGGCTGGGAGAACAGGCCGTGGGTGGTGGGGAAGGGGGGCTTGTTGCGAGGCTCGCCCCGGAAGCCCTCGATGGAGTTGAACAGCGCCGTTTCTTCGCCGCAGATATAGGCCCCCGCCCCCCGGCGCAGATCGATGTCGAAGCGCTGTCCGCTGCCGGCCACATCGTCGCCCAGCAACCCTGCGGCTCGGGCTTTGGCAATGGCACCCTCCAGTCGGGCGGTGGCCCGGGGGTACTCGCCCCGGATGTAGATCCAGCCGTGGGGCGCCCCGGTGGCCAGACCGGCGATGGTCATCGACTCGATGACTGCGAACGGATCGTGCTCGCACACAATGCGGTCCTTGAAGGTACCTGGCTCCGACTCGTCGCAGTTGGCTACCACGTGCTTGTCCGGGCCAGGCTCATCGGCCACGGCCCGCCACTTGATCCCAGTGGGGAAGGCCGCCCCGCCCCGCCCCGACAGTCCTGAGTCGGAGATGGCAGTGATGACGGCATCCGGTCCTATCTCGATGGCTCGGGCCAGAGCCTGGTATCCCCCGTGACTGCGATATGAGTCCAGGGAGGTGGGATCGACCACACCCACCCGGCGCAGCACCCGCAGGCCGGGGTCGCCCGCTTGAGGCAAACGGAAGTCCTCGCCATCGTCGGCCGGCACCCGATCGGGCCGCCCAACACCCTGGACGAACAGGGCCGGGGCCCGTTCGCACTGGCCGAGACAGGGGCTGGCGTGGACCCTGGCCCCGTCGGCTTCTAACGAGGCTCGCAGGTCGTCGTTTCCGACCAGAGCGCACGCCGGGTCGACGCACACGTGGACTATGTCATCGCGGTGGCCGGGGTCGGTGGTGCGGAGCAACTCGTAGAACGTGGCCACGCCGTAGGCCTCGGCGGGGGGAACCCCCAGCCGCTCGGCCGCCCCGTTCAAACCGCCGGGGCTGATCCAGCCGATCTCGTGCTGAAGCGAGTGCAGCACCGGCAACAGCAGGTGGCGAAGGCCGTGGCGCCGACTGCGGCCCCCGCGGACCACCCGCTCGGTTTCGACGATGGTGGCAGCGTCTGCTTGGGGGACGATGGCGTCGATGGCCGCCCGTTCGGCTTCGGTGGGCTGATCGTCGCCGAAATGAAGATCAGCCAACGGAGGCGCCTGCGGTCGCGGCGGTCTGATGAGTAGCGATCCGCTCTACCCGGACGGCAGCCGCCTTGAACTCGGCAGTGCCGGACTTAGGATCCCAGTCGGGGTTGGTGAGCACGTTCACGTCGATCAGTTCGGGATGGTGCAGGGTGGTGAAGGCCAGACCACGGGGCAGGCTTGACACCACCCGAGCGTTCATCTCCACAGAACCCCGAGGGGAGCAGACCCGCACCTGGTCGCCGTCGGCGATACCGAGATCGGCGGCATCGTGAGCGTTCAAATCCAGGCCAGCAAACCGCAGCGGTGAATCATATTTTCCGCTCTGCACCCCGGTGTTGTAGGAGTCCAGTGCCCGGCCGGTGGTGAGCCGCAGGGGAAACTCCTCGCTCAATTCCTCGGTGGGCCCCTCGTGTTCTAGCGCCGAGAACGGGGCTGGTTCGCGGCCTTCGAGGTCGTCGGCCCACAGCCAGCCATGGAGGAATGCACTGCCAGGGTGGTCCTCGTCGGGACACGGCCATTGCAGGCCGCCGGCGGCCTCCAGTCGCTCCCAGGCCATGCCGCCGTGCATCGCAGACAGAGAGCGCAGCTCGTCCCATGCAGCCTCAGGGTCGCGGGGGCCGAGTTCGTCACCCATGGCCTCGGCCATATCGCACAAGATGTCGATGTCGTGGCGGGCCTGGCCGGGAGGGGAGACCGCGGGGCGGACTCGCTGCACCCGGCGCTCGCTGGAGGTGACGGTGCCGTTGCTTTCGGCCCAGGCCACCGACGCGGGCAGCACTACATCGGCCATCTCCGCGGTGCGGGTCATCAGGATGTCCTGCACCACCAGGATGTCCAAGCTCTTGAGCTGGGCCCGGGCGTGGAGCACATCAGCCTCGGAGTCAGCCGGATTCTCGCCGATCACATACAGCGCCCGAAGATCGCCCCGCTCCATAGCTTCGAACATGAGAGTCAGGTGCAATCCGGGAACCGGGTTGAGCTCCCGACCGTAGGCAGTTTCGAAGCGGGCCCGATGGTCAGGGTCGTCCACGCCGGCGAATCCGGGGAACTTGTTGGGGATAGCCCCCATGTCGCCGCCGCCCTGCACGTTGTTCTGGCCCCGCAGCGGCACCAGGCCCGACCCCCACCGACCCACGTGGCCGGTGAGCAGGGCCAGGTTGCACAACGACAGCACGTTGTCGACCGCGTTGTGGTGCTCGGTGATGCCCAGGGTCCACAGGATCTGGGCCTTGTCGGCGGTGGCGTAGGCGTGAGCCATCTCCACCACTACCTCGGCGGGTATGCCGCAGATGGCGGCCACTGCCTCGGGGGTGAACGGCTCCACCGAGGCGGCGTAGGCCTCGAATCCCTGGGTGGAGTGGGCGATGAAGTCTTGGTTGGCCAGACCGGCGTGGATGATCTCTCGACCGATGCCGTTGGCCAGGGCGATGTCGGTGCCCACGTCAATGCCCACCCACACGTCGGAGAATTGGGCCGACGAGGTGTAGCGGGGGTCAACGCAGTACATGCGGGCACCGTTGTCGATGCCCTTGAGAACATGGTGGAAGAAGATGGGGTGGGCCTCGCGGGCATTGGATCCCCACAAGAAGATCACGTCGGTTTCTTCAACCTCCTGGTAGGAGCAAGTGCCCCCTCCCGCTCCGAACACTGTCGCCAGACCGACGACCGAGGGAGCGTGTCAAGTTCGGTTGCAGGAGTCGATGTTGTTGGATCCCACCACCGTGCGGATGAACTTCTGGGCGATGTAGTTCATCTCGTTGGTGGCCTTGGAGCAGCTGAACATCCCGAACGCCTGCGGCCCATGCTCAGACAGCACCTGGTTGAACCCAGTCGCAGCCCGCGAAAGAGCCTCTTCCCACGTCGCTTCTCGCAGGCTCCCGTTGTCCCGCACCATCGGCACGGTTAAACGTTCCCGCCTCGCCATTTGCACCCCTTTCCCCCAGAGACACCTTGAGGTTGCTCAAGCCTATCGGCCCGGTAAGGCCTCGACCGCCGTTAGCTCAGGCCGACGATCTCGCCGTTCTCGTCGAGGTCGATGCCCATGGCGGCGGGTTGGCGGCCGAGGCCGGGCATGGTGCGCATGTCGCCGCAGATGGGATAGACGAACCCGGCGCCCACCGAGGCCCGCACCTCCCGCACCGGCAAGGTCCAGCCGGTGGGGGCTCCCTTGAGGGAGGGGTCGGACGAGATGGACAGGTGGGTCTTGGCGATGCACACCGGGAGGTGGCCGAAACCAGCGGACTCGTAGGTGTCGAGCTGGCGGTTGGCCGTGGCCGAATACTCCACGTCGTCGGCGCCGTACACGGTGGTGGCCACTGCCGCGATCTTGTCCTTTAAGGACAGGTCATCTTCGTAAAGCACCTTGAACGAGCTGGGTTCCTCGCAGGCTTCGGCCACTGCCTCGGCCAGCTCGGCCGCGCCCGCGCCGCCGTCGGAGAAGTGGGTGGTCACCGCGCAGCGGGCGCCGTACTCATCGGCGATCTCGCCGATGGCGGCCAGGTCGGCGTCGTGATCGCCGGGGAAGGCGTTGATGGCCACCACCGGGGTCACGCCGTGGGCTTTCATGTTTGAAAGCTGCTTGCGGAGGTTGTCACCCCCGGCGTGTACCTCGTCGGGGTTTTCGGCCAGCAGCGCCTCAGGCAGAGGACGCCCGGCCACGATCCGGTGGTTGCCGGAGTGGGCCTTGAGCCCCCGCACGGTGGCCACCATCACCGCAGCATCGGGATCGATGCCCGAGTAGCGGCATTTGATGTTGAAGAACCGCTCGGCACCCATGTCGGCGCCGAACCCGGCCTCGGTTACCAAGAAGTCGCCGGTGCGGATGGCGATGCGGTCGGCCACGATGGAGGAGTTGCCGGTGGCAATGTTGCCGAACGGCCCGGTGTGTACCAGGGCGGGTCCACCCTCCAGGGTCTGCATCAGGTTGGGCTTGAGGGCGTCCTTCAACAGCACGGCCATGGCCCCGGCGGCCTTCAGGTCCTCGGCGGTCACCGGGTCGCCCGCTTTGGTGTAGCCCACCACGATCCGGCCCAGCCGGGCCCGCAAGTCCGACAGCGACGTGGCTAGCGCCAAGGTGGCCATCACCTCGGACGCGGCAGTGATGTCGAAGCCGCTCTCCCGGGGGACTCCGTCGAGTCGGCCGCCCAGGCCGATCACCACGTTGCGCAAGGCCCGGTCGTTGATGTCCACCACCCGTCGCCAGGTGATGTTGTGCAGATCAAGGCCCGATTCATTGCCGTGGTAGATGTGGGCGTCGAGCATGGCCGAGCACATGTTGTGGGCCGCGGTCACCGCGTGCATGTCGCCGGTGAGGTGGAGGTTGAACAGCTCCATGGGCACCACCTGGCTGTAGCCGCCGCCGGCCGCGCCGCCCTTGATGCCGAACGTCGGCCCCAGCGAAGGCTGGCGGATGGCGATGGTGGCCCGCTTGCCGATATGGCCGAACCCCTGGCCCAGCCCCACCGTGGTGGTGGTCTTGCCCTCGCCCAGCGGTGTGGGGGTAATGGCGGTCACCACCACATAGCGGGCTTTGGGTCGGTCGGCCAGCGCCTCGATGGCGTCCAGGCTGATCTTGGCCGCCCCCGCCCCGTAGGGCTCCAGCATCTCAACCGGGATGCCAGCTTCTTCAGCGATTTCAGTAAGCGGTCGGAGATTCGCCCCGCGGGCAATCTCGAGATCAGAAGGAAAAGACATGGACCCGCCTCTCATACTCGATGCTCGATGTCAACCCCGCAAGCGTACACGGACATTCGACGTGTGATCGGGCGAGTGTCGGGGGCGATCCTTAGAATCGGGCGGTGGCAGCAACGGCGCCATGACGGAGGCTCACCATGACTGAATTCTTCGACACTGTTCCCGAGCCGGTGGCGCATGCCGGAAGTCGCGCGGGGCTCGGCCAGTTGGCTTACCGGGTGTACGACCCCGATCGGGTGGTGATGGGGCGTCGCATGGAGGACCACCTGCGCATTGCGGTGTGCTACTGGCACAGTTTCAACTGGCCGGGAAGCGACATCTTCGGGCACGGCACGTTTGACCGCCCCTGGCTGGAGCCCGACCAAGACCCGATGGCCGCTGCTATGGCCAAGCAAGATGCCGCCTTCGAGTTCTTCGAGAAGCTGGGCACCCCGTTCTATTGCTTTCACGACGTGGACATGGCCCCTGAGGGTGCCGACTTAGCCGAGAGCCGGTCCAACCTGGACGCCATGGTGGAGCGGGCGGCCGACAAGATGGAGGCCACCGGCGTGCGGCTGCTGTGGGGTACCGCCAACCTGTTCTCCCACCCCCGCTACGCCGCGGGGGCGGCCACCAACCCCGACCCGGATGTGTTCACCCACGCCGCAGCCCAGGTTCGCCACATGCTCGAGGCCACCCACCGCCTAAATGGGGCCAACTACGTGCTGTGGGGAGGACGTGAGGGCTACGAGACGCTGCTCAACACCCGTCTGCGCCAAGAGGCCGACCAACTCGCCCGCTTCTTGACCCTGGTGGCCGAGCACAAGCACAAGATCGGCTTCACCGGCACATTGCTCCTCGAGCCCAAGCCCCAGGAGCCCACCAAGCACCAGTACGACTACGACTGCGCCTCGGTCCACGGTTTCTTAGACCGCTACGGCCTCGTCGATGAGTTCAAGGTGAACATCGAGGTGAACCACGCCACCTTGTCGGGCCATTCCTTCCACCACGAGGTGGCCTACGCGGTGGACAACGGCATCTTCGGCAGCGTGGACGCCAACCGGGGCGATCCTCAGAACGGGTGGGACACCGACCAGTTCCCCAACTCGGTGGACGAACTGTCCCTGGCTCTCTACGAGATCTTGCGAGGCGGGGGGTTCACCACCGGGGGGTTCAACTTCGACACCAAGCTCCGGCGCCAGAGCATGGCCCGAGACGACCTGTTCTGGGGTCACATCGGCGGCATCGACACGCTGGCCCGCTCCCTGCTGGTGGCCGAGGCCATGCTGGCCGACGGCGCCATCGAGCAGGCCCGGTCCGACCGCTACGGCAAGTGGGACTCGGGTCTGGGCGCGGAAATCATGAAGGGCGAGGTGGACCTGGCCGCGTTGGGCGACCAAGCGGTGGCCGACAGGCTCGACCCCCAGCCGGTGTCGGGGCGTCAGGAGCGGCTGGAGAATGAAGTAAACCGCATCATCTGGTCCACGCCGAACTGATGGCGAACCGCGCGCTGGTGGCCGGGGTGGACTCCTCCACCCAGTCCACCAAGGTCGAATTGCGAGAAATCGACTCGGGTCGGCTGGTGGACCGGACCAGCGCCCCACACACCCACGCATGCTGGGAACCACCAGTGAGCGAGCAGGAACCGGGAACCTGGTGGGAGGCGCTCGCGGCCTGCTTGGCCCAATTCACCGATGCCAACAGGTCCAACGTGGCGGCAGTGAGTGTGGCTGGCCAGCAGCACGGACTGGTGCTGGTAGACGAGGACGGAACGGTCTTGCGTCCGGCCAAGCTGTGGAACGACACGACCTCCGCACCGCAGGCCCGAGATCTGGTGGCTCGTCACAGCGCAGAGCAGTGGGCCGAGCGCTGCGGGTCGGTGCCGCTGGCATCTTTCACCATCGCCAAGCTGGCCTGGGTGTTGGAGCACGAGCCCGAGTTGGGCGACCGGATTGCTCAGATCATGCTGCCCCACGACTGGATCACCTGGCGGCTGACCGGCGCCCATGTCACCGACCGTGGTGACGCCTCGGGCACCGGGTGGTTCGATCCCGCCAGAAACGAACTGGCTGATGATCTCTTGGGATTAGCGGTGGGTGACCCGGAGAGCTGGCTGCCGCGCCTGCCCCGAGTGCTGGCCCCCGACGCTGCTGCTGGTGAGATCGCCCCGGACGCGGCCGCCGCATTGGGGCTGCCCGAGTCGGTGTTGGTCGGCCCCGGCACCGGCGACAACATGGGCGCGGCCCTCGGCCTGGGGCTCAAGCCCAGCGACATGGTCATCTCCCTGGGCACTTCTGGCACGGCCTACTCGATGTCCCGCACACCGACCAGCGACCCGACGGGAGCGGTGGCAGGATTCGCCGACGCCGCCGGCGGCTTCCTGCCCTTGGTGTGCACCCTCAATGCCACCCGTGTCACCGACACGGTGGCCCAATGGCTCGGCGTGGACGCCCCCGGCCTGGCCGAGCTGGCTCTAGCCGCGACCGGCGGCCCGAACCCGCCGGTCCTGGTCCCCTACTTCGATGGGGAGCGCACCCCCGATTTGCCAGACGCCACCGGACTAGTTGCCGGACTGCGAAACGACACCACCCGCGAGGAGTTGGCTCTGGCCGCCCATGATGGAGTGCTTTGCGGGTTGTTCGACGGTCTCGACGCTCTGAGGGCCGCCGGGGTGGACGTAGGAGGCACGCTGCACCTCATCGGAGGCGGGGCTCGCTCGAAGGCCTACCGACTGAGAGCCGCCACCCTCCACGGCGAGTCGGTCACCGTGCCCGACGACGATGAAACCGTGGCGGTAGGAGCGGCGGTGCAGGCCGCGGCGGTCGCCACCGACCGCCATCCGGCTGAAGTTGCCGCCGAATGGCCGCTCGGGAGGGGAGAGCAGGTGGAACCTCCTGCCGGTATCGCAGGCGATGAGGTCAGAGCCCGGTACGCGGAGCTGCGCCAGAGATCGTTCCCACTTCAATCCGATTGATAAAGCCGGGCTGTGGGAGAGTAGGCCCATGTCCAGTGACCAAGTGATGCGCGACATGATGGCCAACCTGCCCGTGCCAGAATTCGAGTCCACACCGTGGGCGTCGCCGCCGCCGCTCAGCGAGGCCACGGTGGCCATCGTGACCAGTGCTGGATTGCACCGGGCTGATCAGGAACGCTTCGAGGGTCGTGGGGATACCAGCTATCGGATGCTCGACCGGGGTGATCGGGAGCTGATCTTGGGCCATTGGAGCTCGAACTTCGACCGGGCTGCGTATGTGTCCGATCACAACGTGGTGTATCCCATCGACCGGTTGGAGGAATTGGCCATTGACGGAACCATCGGGGCAGTGGCACCCCGGCATGTGGCTTTCGCCGGCAACCAGCCCGACACGGTTTCAGAGGTGCGTCTTGATACCGGACCCGCCGCCGCGGCCGAGCTGCGGGCCGACGGGGTGGACGTGGCCATCTTGACCCCGGTTTGACCACTGTGCACGCGCACCGTGTGTGTGCTGGCCCACGTGCTGGAAGACGCCGGGATCGCCACCGTGGTGCTGGCGTCTATGCGACCGGTGGCTGAGCGGATGAGCGTGCCCAGGGTGCTGTACTGCGAGTTCCCCCTGGGCCGCCCGTTGGGCATGCCCGACAACGCCCAATTCCAACACGGTGTGCTTGGCGCGGCATTCGACCTGCTCAACGCCCCCTCGGGCCCCGTGCTGGTGGACTATCCCGAAGTGGTGGAAGCGGTAGAGACGCCTCTGGCCTGTGCGCTGCCGCCTCGCTACGACCCCGATATCGCGCCGTCTATCGATGAGGCCCAGGGTCTGCGGGCCGCCTACGACCGGGCGGTGGCCCGACGGGGCACCACCGAGGTGGGCCGGGCCGTCGATGCCGACGGTGTGGCCGCAGCGCTTGGCGACCTCGAGCGGGTGGCTGCCGGAGAACACTGGAAAGAGGTGTACGGGCCCCGGTTGGACACCATCGCGATCGCCCATGACATCCGGGCCTATTACCAGGAGGCCGCCCTGGAGTTGGCCGGGGGTCCGCCTCCGGGTGCACGGCAGGCAGAGGCATGGTTCTACGAGGAGACTGAAGCGGGCAAGACTTTGGCGGCGGCCCGCGACGCCCTCACCGAGCAAGAGGCCCCCAGCGGCATCACCTTCTACATGCAGCCTGTGGGGCGCTGAGCTCTAGCTAGCTTCAACCCACCGCGGGCAGCGGATCGCCGATGCGGGCGAAGCACTCGGCGCTGGTCGCTCCCATGAACGCGGTCCTCACCCCGTCGTCGAGTCCATCGAGCGCCGGCTGGTAGAGCTCGATGGGGTCGGCGTTGCCCTCCTGGTGGGGGTAGTCGGAGGAGAACACCACCATGTCGGGCAGGGCGGCCAGCACGTCGAGGGCGTCGGTGTCGCCGAAGCCGGGCAGGGGAGTGAGCCGCAGGTTGCGGTGCAGCATCTCCTCGCCGCTGACCGGCCACGGCCAATCGCCCAATGACGGCGACGAAAGGCACTGGCGCGACAGCGTGGCCACATACCAGGGCAGCCACCCGGCGCGCATCTCCTCCACCAGTACGGTGAGGTTGGGGAACCGATGGAACACCCCGCCGAACAGCATGCTGGCGATGAGGTTCTGAGCGGCATGGAGCCGCTGGGTGTTGGCCAGTCGGATCAGCCCGCCGATGCCGGCCCCGTCGGGCAGGTCCCAGCCGATGTCGGCCCACTTCGAGAAGTCCGACTCGGTGTTGCCCACATGGATCACTGCCACCATGCCCAAAGAGGTGGCCGCGGCCCACACCTTGTCCCAGTCGGGGTGGCCGGGCGGGCCTCCTGCGGGCGCGCCCCGGCAGGTGTAGAGGAAGAACGCCCGGGCTCCTCGTTCCCGGCACCGCCCCAACTCGGCCACCGCATCGTCCAGATCGGAGAAGTCGATAGTGGCCACCGAGTGGAGCCGGTCGCGCTGGTCCCAAAGCTGTTCGGTGAGGAAGTCGTTGCACCTCTGGGCGGCGATGACCCGATCGTCGGGCCGCAGGTAGTCGAGCTTCTGCCAGTAACCGCCAGGGTTCACCAGGCAGTGGTTGATGCCCACCGAATCCATCCACGCCACCCGTTCAGCCGCAGTTGAGTCGTGGCGGGGATGGAGGATCACTGGTCCGCCCGAGTCTTCGGCCCGCTCGAACAGCTTGGGCAGGAGTTCCGCTGGGCTTGGCAGGCGATCGGTGGGAAGCACCTGGAGCAGGTCGCCAGCGATGGCGTTGGCCAGATGCGTCCGATTGTCGGGAATCTGATCCGCCCACGGCTTCATGGGGTCGACCTCGGCCGAGTCTCCCGTGATCTCCCAGTGGGTATCCACATCGATGATCATGCGCCGAGTCTAAGTGGCGGCCAGCCAGCGGGGCTTGCGAGTGGTGCTGCGGGCGGTTGGTGCGGAGGGGACGCACCAACCGCCTACAGCAGTTCCACCGTCCTGTTTGAGGTGGAGGACGAGTTCGTCGTCACTGCAAATTGGCGATGAACCAGCGGGTGGGTTCGCCGGTGACCATGAGGCTGTCGTCGCCGGGGACATCAGAGGGATCGACTTGGTTGGGCTGGACCCTGGCAATCACGAAGTCGCGGCCCACGGCCAGTTCCACGTTGGTGAGCTCTTTCTCAACATCGGAGAGGCCAGTCAGGCCAAAGGCTTCGGAAAGGGTCTGCCACACCCAGTTGGTGCCGTCGGCCGACCATCCCACCCACGCTTCAACCCGCTGGGGTCTGATGTCTGGGGCGGCCAAGAAGCTCTCAGCGTTCGCCCAAGGTTCCAGTTCTTCCCTGGTGAACGACACAAGATGTTCGCCGGTATCCGGATCCTCAAAGACCAGCAGTTCGGGAGCGCCGTCGCCGTCCTCCACAATCCGGATGCCCTCAGGGAGCATGTTGCTCTGCTCACCCTCGGCATCGAACACGTAGACGGCTGCGTCCTCGGTCAAGTCCCACAGGGTGAAGCCGCCCTCGGGCTCGGCGTAGCGCAGCTCATAGCCGTCTTTGGCGACCCGCAAGTTCAACTCGAGGTCAGCATCGGGGAAGCTTCCGGGCACCGCCACCATGGCGACGCCCGAAGGGCCGACCGAGAAACGATTCACATGGGCAATGCCTTCCGGAAGCTCAGCGGCCAGGGGGGTGGTGTACACGCCATTGAGACGCTCGACTCGGTACTCGCCTGCTGCTCCACCCGAAGTCCAGACCGTCTCATTGGTTGACCCGTAGTAGTTGGAGAGCCGGTCGACGGGAGAACCATCACCAGTGGACAAAGGAGATTGGCTCCATTGGCGGCCATCCGAGGAGGTGAGTTCCAGCGCCCCCCCGTCGGCCAGCATCAAAAGGTGGAAGCCATTGGTCGCGCCGTAACCGGCAACATCCCAGCCCGAATACTCGGCCACGAGTTCCGCAGTTCCGCCGTCGCTGTGGAAGATGCGGATAAAGCTCCGATCGCCCCCGTAGAGGAAATCCTCCTCCTGGGCGGTCAGCTCAAACGACTCGGGCGGCGACGACTCGTGTCGAGTAAAGCTCACCGTGTTGCCTTCCACGCCCATCCAGCCCCCTATCGACTCTTTGTCGGGCACCAGGCCACGAGCCACGATTACCGCGGCGATGTCGACGTGGACGCGGCTCTCGACCGCCAGCACCATGTTCTGCCCGGACACCGCTGCGGCTTCGACACGGGAGGTCTCGTCGGGGTCAACAATGTCGAGGGCTAGATCAGTCCACGTGGTTCCTCGGTCGTCAGAGAAGAATGCCTGGGTCTCGAAGCTGGTTTCGTTGAATCTCGAACCAGTTACCAGCCAGCGATCCCCAGCGATGTCGAATCTCTCGGGTGTGAAGTCTGCTGGCATGGGAACCACCGTCCAGTCGCGGCCGTTCTCAGTCACCATGACCTGGTTGCCGTCGGGGCCGTAGGCCTGGGCCAGCATCCGACCGTCACCTACAGACAAAATGTGGTGGGCGTCGGGCAAGCCCGCACCGAAAACCTGGGCTGGCTCGAACTCTGTCCAGGCGACCGCTGGGATGGTGGACAGGCTCTCCGGCGTTTTGGGTTCGGAGCCAACCTCAGGATCAGTCTGGGGCGCATCTTCTGGCTCATTCGGAGTTTCCGAGGCTGGTGCCGGGGTCGGTTCTGCACTCGGCTCGGGCACAGGGGAGGCAGTGGGATCATCGACCACGACTACCTCAGTGGGTTGATCATCCTCCAAGGCATTCCAGGCAGCGATTCCGCCAGTTACCAGGGCAACCGAAGCGGCGATGCCCACAACCGCCCTCCGGGTGTTGCGGGCCTTGGCCCGGGCGGCGGCCCGATCGGCAATCGATGACACCGGTGGCCGGGCAGTCGGGGCATCGACACGTCCTCGGATGGCGGAGCCCAAGGCCTCGCCGAGGGCCTGATCGTCGGGGGCAGTCGGGTTCTCAGGGTTGCGGCGCTCGTCGCTCATTGATCCACCACCTTTCGCAGTTCGGCCAATCCTCGGGAGGTGGCGCTTTTCACCGTGCCCGGCCGGACTCCCATGGCCTGGGCGATCTCTTTTTCGGTCATATCGGCGTAGAACTTCAAGACAAGGACGGTTTTCTGACGGGATGAGAGCTGGTCGAGGGCATCAAGCAGGTAGTCCTGATCCTCAGGTTGGGGGGGAATGAACGGCCGAAGGCCAATCCGCCGCCTTACTTCTCGCTTCCTCAGCTCACTGCGGGCGCCGTTTACCACCGCGGTGCGCAGATAGCCACCGGGGTGGTCGAGCCGGCTCCAGCGCTCGTACACCCTGGCGAAGGCGTCCTGGACGATCTCTTCTGCGATTTCCTGCACATCCACCAACCCTCGGGCGAGGCGCACCATCGGCCCGTATTCGTCTCGGTATAGGTCGTCGAAGCTCGTCAGCCGCGGAATCTCGCCAGTTGTCGTGGGCCCATACCAAATCGGCTGGTTGCCCTCTGAAACTCCCGAAGCCATCCAAGGGATAGTCTTCATCACTTGGCAACGACGCCCAGTGATGGTCTTTGGTTCCCCTTGGCTCTCTTGGGCTTGCCGAAGGACGCGAGCGAATCAGGCCAATGCGGCTAGCTCTGTTGTCGACCAGCCCTGTCAGGCGGCGATGACGTTCTTGAGCAGCGCTTCGTTGGGCTCAGCGGGGAGCTCGCCTAGGGGGACAGCGATCTCGTTGTGGGTTGGGCCATGCTGGGCGGCCAGTGGGGCCAGGGCGTCGAGGTCGAATCCGTAGAGGTCGGCGGCGTTGCAGGCCAGAATCTGCTGGAGTTCCACTGGGTCGGTGTCGCAGAACACCTGGCGCAGGTGCTCGCGGGTAAAGGGGCCGGTTCCCTCGTTGTGGGGATAGTCGGAGCCCCACATCACCTTGTTCACGCCCAGCACTTCGCGGGCGGCGGCGTCATCGTGGCCCGGTTGGCTGATTCCCACCCAGCAGTTCTGCTGGAAGTACTCGGTTGCGCTCTTGGGCAGGATGTGGCTCTCGTCGTAGCGCATCTCGCCCATGCGGCCGGTGTCGCGGATCTTGGCCAGGGTCTCGTCCATGTGGGCTAAGGCGCCTACCAGCCAGGCGCAGCCCTGCTCGGTCATCACGAACTTGAGCTTGGGAAAGCGCTCGAACACCCCCGACAGCAGCAGTTGGTAGAAGGGCCGGTGGGAGTAGAAGCTCACCTCGGTGATGAACAGCAGATCGGACACCGAGTACTTGCCGTAGTTGGGCACGCCGGTGCCGCCGTGGCTGTTGACGATCACGCCTAAGTCCTCGCAGGCGGCCCAGAACGGGTCGTATGCCGGGTCGTAGAGGGGGGAAAGGTCTTTGCAGTCGGGCGGGATGGCCGAGATGAGCACGCCGCCGCGCAGGTTGTTGGCGGCGATGAACTCCACGTCCTTGATGGCTTCGTCCACGTCGTTCAAGAAGGTCTGCCCGATCCCGGCCCGCTGATCGGGGTACTGGGCGCACCAGTCGGCCAGCCAGCGGTTGTGGGCCCGGATCCCGGCCAAGCGGTGTTCAAGCTGATCGGCTCGGGGCGGGCGGGCGAACAGGATGAAGCTGGGGAAGAATGGGGGCACGGTGTTGGGGAACACCACCTCGCCCACCTGCCCGTCGGCGTACAGGTCGCTTAGACGGCGCTCGTTGTCCCAGTTGCGCACCCGGCCCCCGTCTTGGAGGTCGCGGAATGGGTTGCGGTACTTCTCCCGCCAGGCGTCGAAATCGTCGTGGTACTTCGACTCGAGAAATCCGCGGTAGGTCTCGTGGTTGGCGCCGGCGTGGCAGTCCGCCGAGATGATGGTGTAGCGGTCACTCATTCCACTAGTTTGCCAATTGTGAGCAACTCGCCGGGCATCGTGGAAGGGGAGTGGGACGACCAGCCCCGCAACTGGCGGACGTTCTTCAAGCGGTGGCGCCGCAGCAAAGAGTTGTTCCAACTTGAGGTGGTGCGCACCGAGGCCATGTCAGCCGACGAGTTCTTCGTGATCGGCAGGGCCACCGCTGGCCGAGTCCAAGTGGGCGACGCCCTTGTGGTTGACGTGGGCGATCAGGCAGTCTCCACATCGGTTGCCTCCATCGACCACACCGTGCAGAACGAGGACGAGTTCCATATGCTCATGGCCCTCAAACTCGACGGCATCGGCCCTGACTCCGGCGTAGAGCCCGGAACCATCATCCGCCAGCCCAGCTAGAGGGGACTGCTCTGGTCCTAAACCCGCTCGGGTGTCAGAGCGGCCGATAGACGCTGCGGCGGTGGTCGACGCGGTGGATGAGGACGGTGTTCTCAGAGTCGAGGACCTCGTAGATGATTCGATAATCGCCTCGGCGGGCAGAGAAGAGGCCTTCGAAGTCCCAGAGCAGAGGCTTTCCCGCTTGGCGCGGGTTCTCGGCTATCAGACCGAAAATGGCCTCCATGGCCGCCCAGTACACCTTGTCTGGTAGACGACCTAAATCTCTGTGTCCCTCTGGAGTGATGTCGACTTCATGCACTGGTGTCCCTGAGGTGGTCGCGCAGGTGCATTCGCTGGCCTGCCTCGGCTTCGGCTCGGGACTTGCGGAGCGAGGCCACCAGTTCGGGATCCCTCATGATGTCCAAGGTCTCTTCCAAGGATTCGAGATAGTCGCAGTTGACCAGCATGAATGAAGGGCGCCCGTTGCGGGTCACCATGATCCGGTCGCGCTCCTGCTCGACTCGGTCGGCAAGTTCCGATAGGTGACTCTTGACTTCAGAAAACGGCAGTATCGACTCCATTGGTCATAATTCTGATCTGCTCAATGCGAATTGACAAGTAAGTTGCTCACGGTGTGAGCAGCTGGCCGAGACGGCGGCTGGCTATGAAAGCGCCGGCGGCGGCTAGGGCCAGCAAATAGGCGATGTGGGTGAGTATGTCGAGGCTGATGTCGCCGGCGATGAAGGCTCGCTCCATGGCCACGCCGTGATAGAGGGGGGTGGCTTGCACCAGGAACTGCACGGCGCGTGGGTAGGTGTCGAGCGGGAAGAACGTAGCTGAGAACAGGAACTGGACGATGAGGGGCACGGTGACGAGGTCAAGGTCGTTCCAGCTTCGCATGTAGCTGGTGGCGGCCATGCCCAGAGCAGCGAAGGTGAAGCCGATCAGGGTTGCCCCCGGCAATGCGGCGATGGCCCACACGGAGTCCACCAGACCTAAGCCGGCCATGATGCCCAGGAATCCGCCGGAGTAGAGGGTGGCCCGCAACACCGACCAGCCCATCTCGCCGAGGGCCAGGTCCACCACGCCCACTGGGGTGGCCAGCACCGCGTCGTAGATCTTGGCCCAGGTGAGCTTGTAGTACATGTTCATCGTGCTGTCGTAGAAGGTGCCGTTCATGGCCGAGGTGGCCAGCAGCCCCGGGGCCACGAACGTGCGGTAGTCGACGGTTCGTCCTCCCACGGTCACATCGCCTACCAACTCTCCGATTCCGATTCCGATGGACAGCAGGTAGAAGACCGGCTCGAAGAACCCGGATAGCAGCGTGACCCATGTCCGCCGATACACGGTGATGTTGCGCTCCACGACGCGGGCGAATCGCCGTGACGGCAGCAAGCCCGCCGCTGCGGCCAATCCCAGCCGGTTGGGTCGACGCCCCTGGCTAACCAGGCTCATTCGTACAGCCTCTTGGTAAAGGTCCGGCTGGCGACCAGCGTGCCAGCAAGTATGAGCGCTACCAGATAGGCCAGATGCCCGGCCAGCTCCCAATTCACTCCGCTGCCGGTGCTCAACGCCCGGCACAGCCTCACCCCGTGCCACACCGGAGTGAGCCAGGCGAGCTGCTCGAGCACGATGGGGAGTTGGGATACCGGATAGAAGATCCCAGAGAACAAGAACATGGGCATGATCACGAATCGGGTGTAGGTGCTGAAGTTGTCAGCGTTGATCCGAGTGGCGACGAAGGCCGCGGTGGGAGTGGCAAAGGCCATGCCGCACAGAGCGGCGCAGAACGGGGCCAACACCGCCAGCGGCGACGACACCGACCCGAATGCGGCCATGACCCCCAAGAACACGAAGCTGGCCAACGTCACCCGGAAGGCCATATAGGCGAAGTGGCCCAGCAGGATGTCGCGGCCCCGCAGCGGGGAGGCGGCCATGGCCATATAGGTGCGGTACCACTTGAAGCCGCCCAGCACCGGATAGGTGGACTCGTTGACCGCCAGCATCATGGCGTTGCCGGCCAAAAGCCCAGGGGCCAGGAAGTCCAGATAATCAAGCCCACCCAAGTCACGACCGGAACCGATCTCGGCATCGACCAGCGAACCCAGGCCCAGGCCCATGGCCGCTAGGAACAGAACCGGGCTCAAGAAGCTGGTGAGGATCGATCCCTTCCAGTTGCGGCGATAAGTCAATAGCCAGTACTCCACCGCCAGCCTTGTACTGGGAACTACCGCGGCGCGGGCCATCAGTCCACCAGCGAGCGGCCGGTGAGGTGCAAGAACACGTCTTCAAGCGTGCTGCGGCGAACTAGCACGCTCTCGTGCTCGACCTCGCCGAGCAAAGCAACCAGCCGTTCGCCCTGGTCGGTGTAGAGCAGCACCCGATCAGGCAGTTCCTCCACCCGTTCATAGAGCTCCTCACTTGCCTGCGCCTCAGGGCTGTCGCCCAACCGGCGCAACGCCTCGGCCATCACGGTTGCCTGGCCGTGGGTGCGCACTTCCACCACCTCCCGGGTGGAGTAGCGCTCGATGAGCTGGCGGGGCGATCCCTCGGCCACGATCTTGCCCCGATCCATTACCACGAGGCGGTCGCAGAGTTGTTCGGCCTCGTCCATGTAGTGAGTGGTGAGCACCTGGGTCACCCCTTGGCGCTTGAGCGTCCACAGCCGCTCCCACACCACGTGGCGAGCCTGGGGATCGAGGCCAGTGGTGGGCTCGTCGAGCAGCAGCACCTCGGGCTCGCTGATCAGGGCTCGGGCGATGGTGAGACGGCGCTTCATGCCTCCCGACAGCGGTTCCACGTGGTCGTCGGCCCGCTCGGTGAGCTGCACAAACTCCAGCAGCTCGGAGATGCGGGGGCGAAGCACGGCGCGGGGAAGGTCGAAGTAGCGCCCGTACACGTACAGGTTCTCGGCTACCGACAACTCTTCGTCGAGATTGTCTTGCTGGGGAACCACCCCGAGGCGGGACCGGATCTTGGTGCCCTCACGAGAAGGGTCCATGCCCAAGATGCGCAGCGCCCCGCCGGTGGGGTCGGACACACAGCCGATCATCCGCATGGTGGACGACTTGCCCGCGCCGTTGGGCCCCAGGAAGCCGAACACCTCGCCCCGTTCGACCTCGAAGTTGATGCCGTCGACCGCAGTGAAATCGCCGAACCGCTTGGTCAGTCCCCACGCTGCGATCAAAGACACTCAGGCAGGTTACGGCTAGGGAGATGCCGGGTAGCAGTCATAAACCCTCCGGTGGCGGTTGCCAACAGTCGCAGAGGCTCTTTGGTTCTGACCGGATTGCCAACAATGGGCCATGATGGGGCCATGAGCTACGAGCATCAATGAGCTAGGAGCATCTATGAGCTACGAGCATCTGCTGTCACCGGGGCGCATTGGCGCTCTGGAACTGCGCAACCGGCTGATCATGGCCCCTATGGGCGAGGAGCTGGGCGACGAGAACGGAGAGGTTTCCGACGACCAGGCCGCGTACCTGGAGGCCCGGGCCAAAGGGGGGATGGCCGTGGTCATGCTGGGCTCGGTGGGCGTGGCCCATCCGGTGGGCTGTTCCAACAAGCGCCAGACCGCCATCTCCGAAGACCGGTTCATCCCATCGTGGAGACGGGCCGCCGATCGGGTCCACAATCATGGCGGCAAGATCGCCATGCAGCTCACCCACGCCGGCAAGATGGGTCTTCAGGACACCATGGCCGGGCGCCCTATGTGGGTCCCGTCAGAGCCGGGGCCGATGACCGTCGACCCTCTCTACGGGATGGTCACCGCCGAAGAAGGGGCCATGATGGCCGAGCCCTTCATGGCGCCCACGTCCAACCCCCATTACCGGGTGATGGACAACGACGACATCGCCACGGTTATCGACCAATTCGCGGCAGCCACCGTGCGGGCCCGAGAGGCCGGAGTGGACGCGGTGGAACTGCACGGCGGCCATGGTTATCTCATCGACGCCTTCTTGTCGCCCACCATCAACACCCGAGACGACGAATACGGCGGGCCGGTAGAGAACCGGGCTCGTTTCCTGGAGGAGATCCTCACTGAGATCCGCCGGCGGGTGGGCGACGACTACCCGGTGTGGGTGCGGCTTAACAGCACCGAGGTGGGCATTGACGGCATCGTCCTAGACGACGCCCTGTACAACGCCCGGGTTGCAGCCGCGGCGGGGGCCGACGCCATCCACGTGTCGGCCTACCACGATCCGGGCATCGCCACCGGGCCCACCGACTCCTATGGGCCTCACGTGCCCGAGTTGCTGGTGCCCAACGCGGCCGCGGTCAAAGCCGAGGTGGACGTGCCGATCATTGCCGTGGGACGGATCAGCCCTGAAGCTGCCGACCAGCACATCGCCGAGGGCAAGTACGACTTTGTGGCCATGGGCCGCAAGATCCTGGCCGACCCCGATCTGCCCAACAAGCTGGCCGCGGGTCAGTCCGAAGACGTGCGTCCCTGCGTTTACCACTACCGCTGCATCGGCAACATCTTCTTGCGGGTGGGAACTCGGTGCGCGGGCAACGGCTTTTTGGGCAGGGAGGACGAGCTCACCGCCGAGGCCGCGACGGCGGCCAAGAAGGTGCTGGTGATCGGCGGAGGGCCCTCGGGAATGGAGACCGCCCGGGTGGCCGCCCTGCGGGGCCATGAGGTGATCCTGGCCGACGCATCTGATCGGCTGGGGGGCCGTTGGGCGCTGGCGTCGGCCACCAGCGACGTGAACGCCGAGCTCATGGAGTGGTTCGAGCGCCAGCTGGATCAGCTCGGAGTGGATGTGCGTCTCGACACCCGTCTGGACGCATCCGCTGCAAGCGCGCTCTCGCCCGATGCTGTGGTGGTCGCAGTGGGCGGCCGGTGGGGCCGTCCCGATGTGGACGGCATCGATGGCCCCCAGGTTTGGGGGGTGGACGATTTGGCTCCTTGGCTTCTCGACGGCGCTTCGTTGGATGCCGCCCGTGTGGCTGTGCTGGGTGGTGACCTGCCCGGCATTGGGGTGACCGAGACCGCCCACCACCAAGGGGCCGAGGTAACGCTCATCGAGTCCGGTCCGGCGTTCGGCTTTTCTCTAGGGCTCCCTGGCCGCTGGCGGGTTGTCAACGACCTCGGCCAAGCAGGGGTGAACCTGGTTACCGGCGCACAGGTGGTGGCAGTCACCGACCAAGGGGTGGTGTGGCGCTCCAACGGTGACGAGCAGACGACGCCCGCTGATCTGGTGGTTGTGACCTCGGAACTAGCTCCAGACACGTCGCTGGCCGACGAGTTGCGGTCTGCTGGAGCTGAAGTCCATGCCGTGGGTGACTGCGCTCAACCCGGTTTTCTGGAGGGTGCCATGAAGTCAGCGGTCGAGCTAGCCGCCGCGCTCTAACTCCCGAAGGACTGGCGATGAGCTATCGATTGGCAAACCGGGCGGGAGAGGCGGTGTTGCTGGACGGCGCCGACTTCTGGTCGATGGGCATCGATCCGATGGACGCCCTAGCCGACATCGACGATCTCCACCGCCTCTGGGCCAACCGAGGCTTGCCCGACGGTCAGCTGAGCCCAGCCGAGCTAGGCCCCCCAGTACCCAACCCACAGCAGGTGTTCGGCTACGGGCTCAACTACCGGGACCATATCGAGGAGATCGATCGAGTCGATCCCATGGGCCGGACCGCCAGCGAGGAACCGGTGGTGTTCACCAAGTTCCCCACCTGCCTGGTTGGGCCGGCCGCGCCGGTGAAGTTGGTGGGCGAACACTGCGACTACGAATGCGAGCTGGTTGCGGTGATCGGCACCGAGACCCGCGAGGTGGACGAGGCTCAGGCCTGGGACCGGGTAGCCGGGCTGATGATCGGCCAGGACATCTCCGACCGGGCCTTGCAGACCGCGGCCTCCCCGCCTCAGTTCTCCCTGGGCAAGTCACGGGAGTCGTTTGGCCCCATCGGCCCTGCACTGGTGAGCCCCGACTTGGTGGAAAACCCCGACGATTTGGCCATCTCCTGCGAAGTCAACGGCGACTTGCGCCAAAACAGCCGCACCAGCTTCCTCATGCGCCCGGTAGCGGAGATGGTGGCATATCTATCGTCCATCCTCACCTTGCACCCCGGAGATCTCATCTTCACCGGCACCCCCGGAGGGGTCGGCCATGCCCAAGGCGTTTACCTCAAGCCCGGGGATGTGATCCGCTCCGAGATCGAGGGTCTCGGCGCAATGGACAACCCTTGCGTCTAGGCCGCTAGGGCAGCTCCAGCATTTCGGCTGTCTCGTCACAGGTGGCCAAAGGGCGGCCGGCCTCGTTGCACAGGGCCACGGCTTCAGACAAGAGCTCCTGATTGGTGGGGGAGCGGTCGGGGTCGTAGAACTCCTCGATGCCCACATGGAGGTGGCCGCCCATCTCTAGGGCAAGCCGGGCCACAGGGGTGGCCATGAGGTCGCCGCCCCATACCGACACCGACCAGGGGATGTCGGTGCCCTCCAGCATGTCTAGATAGGCCAGCAGGGCGTGTTTGGTAGGGGGCAGCCCGAAGGTGACCCCCTTGGAGCGGCGGGAGAGCCCCCACTCGGCGCCGAAGTAGAGCTTGGCCATCGAGCCCCCAGGCAACTGGCCGACGCGGTGGTAGGTGAGCACGCATTGCAGGAAGCCGAGCTCGTAGATGGCCATTGCCGGGGCCCAGCCGTTGTCGCGGCACAAGTCGAAGCTGGCCCGGATTTCGGCGTAGTCGTTCTTGTAGGTGCCGCCCACCGGGAGGCCATCGGGTCCGGCGCCGCCGATGTTGGTAGAGCCGGGGTCCACGGCCACCATTCGCAGGGGCAGTTCCTCGGAGATCATGGCCATGTGGGCGTACTTGGCCTGATGGTCCCCAGAGGTGAGCGTGGGGTACCACAGGGCGTCAGGACGGGCGGCTAGCACCGGGGCCATAGCCTCGATGTAGGGGTCGGCGGCATCGCGGCCAGTAAGGCTGATGTCGTGGTTGTGGGTGTGAATGATGGCCGCACCCCTTTCGATGCAGTCCAGGGCATCGGCGGCGATTGCCTCAGGGCTCAAGGGCACGTTGGGGTTGATTTCGGGGCTGGTGATTCCGTTGATGGCCACCTCGATGATGGCCGGGACTTCCTCGGGTGAAGCTGCTGTCATGGCCAGACCCTAATGCCAGTTCAGGAAGTCACCGTCTGGCGTGGTTTACTGCGGGGCGTGGTTGCACCGGCAGGAGACGGTCCCTGGTTCGAGGGTTTTGAGGTGGGTCAGCGGCTCGACCCTGCCCCGGCCATCACCATCGGACCGGGTGAAGCCGCGGTCTATCAGGCCATTTGCGGCGATCCCTTGGCCATCAGCCTGAGCCGTCCGCTGGCCGAGGCCATTACCGGTGAGCCCGGTTCAGTGGTCAACCCCGCGCTGGTGTTGCAAGTGGCCATCGGCCAGTCCACCGTGGCCACCCGCAAAGTGGTGGCCAACCTGTTCTACCGAGGGGTGCGGCAACTCCGCACGGTGCGAGTAGGAGACACACTTACCACGACGGTGACCGTTCGGGGCCTGCGGGAGGCTTCGGCCCGCCCCGATCGGCCCCCTAGGGGGTTGGTGCTGCTCGGCATGCAAACGGTCGACGATCAGGGTCGCCTAGTGCTGGACTTCGAACGGTGCGCCCTTGTCCGCCGCCGCTCTGATGCCCCCACAGGGCACGAAGACGATCTCGGAGGAAATCCCGAAGAGATCGACATGGCCACATTCGCGGAGGCCGCTCCTGTTGGCTGGGATCTGTCTCCTTTGGGAGAGCCCCAGGAGTGGCCGACCGGGGAAACCCGGCGCGATCCGCTCCGAGACACGGTGACCGATGCCCCCGCGCTAGTGCGGCTCACCCAGAATCTGGCCCCGCCGCACCGGGATGCGTCCCTGGGGCAAGGAGGGAAGCGGCTGGTGTACGGCGGGCACACCGTGGGACTGGCCCAGGCCGGGTTGGTCCGTCTGCTGCCCACCGCGGCCACCGTGGTGGGCTGGCATCTGTGCGATCACACCGGACCGGTGTTCGAAGATGATGTGGTTGACGTGGCCGCCACCCTCGAAGCGACCGAGCCGGTGGCCAACGGCCGTCTACTGGCCTTCACAGTGATTGTGCGGGCTGAACGGAGCGGTGCTGATCCGGTGCCCGTGCTCGATTGGCGGCCGATTGTGCTGGCCCCGTGAGCGACACCCCGGAACCGAGCGACCACGAGCTGGCTCACTGGTTGGCCCAGCAGGCAGGGGAACAGCTCCAGGCCCTTTCAGACGAGATGGAGGAATCCCGCGCTGGCTACCTCCACCGGGAGATGGCGGGGGACCAGCTCAGCCATCGCTACCTCACCGGGGCGTTGGCTCAGTTCAGGCCCGACGACATCGTGCTATCCGAAGAAGGCCGTGACGACGGCACTCGACTGGACGCCGAGCGGGTATGGATCGTCGACCCGTTGGATGGCTCTTCCGACTATGCCGATCAGTGGAGCGATACCTGGGCGGTACACGTGGGACTGGCGGTTAACGGCGAACCAGCAGTCGGGGCAGTTTCAGTGCCTCCTTGGAACCGCACATTCAGCACTATGAGCGCTGAGGGGCCTCCCGCTGATTCTGGCCGCAAGCGGCCGCTGGTGGTGATGTCGCGCTCTCGGGTGCGATGGGACGGCCATCGCCTGGCCCGCCATTTGGACGCCGACGTGTACGGCGTGGGTTCCGCAGGGGTGAAGGCCATGGCCGTGGTGATCGGCGAGGCCGACGCCTGGGTTCACGCCGGGGGGCTCTACGAGTGGGATACCTGTGCCCCGGCCGCCATCGCGTTGGCCGCTGGGCTGCATGTTTCCCACCTTGACGGATCTCCGCTGTGCTACAACCGCCGCGACCTAGCCCAATGGGGCATCCTCATCTGCCGCCCAGAGTTGGCCTCTGATCTCAAGGCGGCATTTGCCGCCTAGCTAACCTGCCGTTATGCGAATCGGCATGTTGGGGGCGGCGTGGATCGGGCCGATGGGGCTCATCGAGCCGGCGAAAGAGGTCGACGGAGCGGACGTGGTTGCGTTGGCGGCCCGCGATCGGGAGCGGGCTCGTGCTTATGCCACCGAGCATGGCATTCCTCTGGTGTTCGACAGCTACGACGATCTGTTGGCCTCAGAGGAGATCGACGCGGTGTACAACCCGCTGCCCAACTCCCACCACGCCCGCTGGACCATCGCTGCACTAGAAGCGGGCAAGCCGGTGCTGCTGGAAAAGCCGTTCACCGCCAATGCCGACGAGGCCCGCCAGGTGGCCGATGTCGCTGAGCGGACCGGGTTGGTGGTGATGGAGGCCTATCACTGGCGCTTCCACCCCCAGGCCGAGCGAGCCATTCAGCTAGTCGCCGATGGAGTGGTGGGGGAGGTTAGGCATGTGGAGGTGGCCATGGTGTTCCCGTCGATGCACGGCCCCGACGACATCCGCTACCGCTACGACCTGGCCGGCGGCGCCCTTATGGACACTGGCTCCTATGCCCTCAGCAATCTGCGGGCGTTCGGCGAACTCGAGGTGGTACGGGCCGAGGCCGAGGAGATGGCCCCCGATGTGGATGTCCGCATGACCGCAGAACTGCGCTACCTAGATAGCGATGCCACCGCGGCCATCACCTCGGCATTCACCGGCACCGATCAGAAGGCGGAATTGGGCGATCCTGAGGCTGTCGACCCTGAGGCGTTTGAGTTCGAGTTCCAGGCCGACGTGGTGGTGACCGGGACCGAGGGGCGGCTCCTCATCGACAACCCGCTAGCGCCCATGTGGGGCAGCGGGCTTACGGTGACCGACCGACACGGTGAAGTGCTCATCCACGAGGCCGCTGAGCAAGTAGCCACCTATACCTGTCAGCTCCGGGCCTTTCGAGCTTGCGTCGAGGACGGCGGCCCCAACCTGTATCCGCCATCTGAGTCGATCAAGACCATGGAGCTGATCGACGCGGTGTATCAGGCCGCTGGTTTACCCGTCAGGGTAGGCATCTAGTTTTGGATTAGCTGGCGGGTGGCGTCGCCCAGCAGGCGGGCAAATCCCACGGCCCCCAGCGCCTCTAGGCGGCTGCCATCGAACACCTCCAAGGTCAGAGGCGCCTGGCACCCGGCGTCCCGCAGGGTGCGCAGCGCGTTGGTCAGTTCCATGACCCCCTCGCCAGGCACGCAGCGCTGATAGCGGGTAGCCCATCCCAGGTCGTCGGGAACATCGGCTGGAGCGTCGTTGAGTTGGATGGCTCCGATCAGATAACCGGGAATGGAGGCGAAGTCGGCAAAGTCTCCGGGCCCGTAGTGCACGTGCCAGAAGTCCACTGTCAGGCCGCAGTTGGCCCGGCCGGTGGCGGCTACCACCTCAGCACTGGTCTGCGGGTCGGGGATGGGCCGACTGCGGCTGAACTCCATGTACACGTCCACTCCGATGGCTGCCGCTTGATCGGCCAAATCGGCCATGGCTTCCGTTGCCTGTTCTTTGGAGGCCGTTCCGGGGCATACCAAGAGACTGTTCACCCCGGTGGCCCCCAGCGCGGCGGCTGCTTCGAACACCAATTCGCGAGGGGCTTCCTCGTAGTACGGCCCGCCAGGGTCGTCTGGTCCCACCCATACGATGACGGCGTCCATGTCCACAACCGCCAGCCCGGCATCGCGAATGCGCTCGCCGATGGTCGGATCGGGGGGATAGATCGCCGGCCACAGGGTCAACCCGGCGAAACCTCCAATCACTGCGGCCTCCACCAGCACCTCAATTGAGGGATTGTCCAGCGAACCCGAGCTGAGCACCAGATCGTCAGGATCTAGGGTCACTCCCATAGCATGGCACCCCATGTCCGCTAACCCCTCTACTGGCTCCGCCACTCATCCCGACGACGAGTTCCACCCGCCGACGTCCGACGACCCCTACTGGACCGAGACCTGTTGGTTCACTTTCGCCGCCCCAGAGCACCAGCTTTCGGGCCAGCTGTACCCGTTCTTCCGACCCAACCAGGGGGTCACATCGGGCGGAGCGTTCTTCTGGGACACCGGTGGTGACCAGATTTGGAACTGCCGCTATGCCAAGAACTTCTGGCACCTGCCCCTGCCCGATCAGCCGCTGAGCGATATCGAGCTCCCCAATGGCATCCGCTACCAGGCGATCGAGCCGCTGAAGAAGTACCGGATCAGATTCCTATGCCAAGACGACGGGGAAGCCGAGGTGGACCTGACATTCACCGCGGTGTGCCCACCCAACTACTTGGGCGACGGACATTTGGACCAGCCGGGCCGCTACCAAGGCACCATCCGGTTGGGCGACGATGTCTATGAGGTAGACGCCTACGGGATGAGGGACCGATCGTGGGGGTCTCGCAGCCAGTTCGGCGCCACGCTGCACGGGGCGGTTCGGGGTGGCTACAGCTACGCCACTGCATCGGACACCGACGGCTTCCACGCCCTGACCATGGCCTACGGAGAGGGCGACGACCCCGACTGCACCGTGATCCACGGCTATTACCTGCGCGAGGGCGAGTACTCCCGGCTAGTGCCCGGCCAGGGCCGCCGCGACGTGCTGGAGCGCGACCCCGGTACTGGCGCTCCTACTGTGGTGCGTATCGAGGCGGAAGATGAGGCGGGGCGTGAGCTGGTGGCCACCAGTCGAGCGGTGAACCGGATCGGCGTACACCTCAACCCCAACCTATGGACGTGGAACTGCCTCAGCGAGTGGACGTTTGGGGACGCGGTTGGCTGGGGGGAGGACCACGACAACTGGAGCGCAGCCGGATATCGCCGCTTTGTGCGCGGCCATCTGGGTTTGGACTGAGTGCCCTCAACCCCCGGCGCGGTAATCGGCTAGTTCGACACCGTCAATGAGGTCGGCGAATTCGGGGGTGACCCCAGCACCGGGCCGACCGGTCAGATTGACCAGGAAAAAAGTTGTCGCCAGGTGTTTGAGGGCGGCTTGCATGGCCAGGGGATCAGCGTTTTCCGGAGTGCATCCGTCTTCGGCCCGGGCTACCTGCTCTGCACCGAGAAGAGGTTCGAGCATGCCCAGCCCACCGCCCGCAAGGATGACAGGACAGCTGTCGGTGAAGCTGTTGTGGCCGGCCCGAGCCAGATTGACGAACGTTCTAGGTCCGGGGGCTGAGTCGTAGCTGGCCAGGCTGTTTTCGGTGGGCACGGTGAGATCCAATTCTGCGACCACCACCAGAATCGATTTGTCGGCGGCCTCCGGGGGAGATTCTCCGCCGCCGGCCAGTGGTATAGCGGCTAAAACCGCCTCGTTGGCCAGCGCGTCCAGTGCGGTTCTTGCCCCCGCGGAATGCCCGATTACTCCCACTTTGGCGGTGTCGACGGCGTCTCCGAGTGCCGATTCCAGCGCAGCCAGGGTGTTGGCCACATCGGCCTGATCTTTCTCGGGGCTGAACTCTGCGGTGCCAAAGGCCTGGGCAGGCAGATTCCTGTGGATGTGCTCGGGGGACGCAACCACGAAGCCGTGCGAAGCCAAATGGGTGGTCAGAAAGATGGCAACGTCTCGGTGGCCACCAAACCCGTGGCTGTAGATGACCACCGGATAGGGGTCCCCGTCGGCCAGCAGCGCATCGCGATAAGAGTTGGTCTCTACCGCGCTCTGCATGCTCTCGGGAATCAAGGCTCGAAATGCTGCCGGAATGGCCTGGGCCGAGTCATAGACCTCAGTTTCCATGCCCGCCACCGCGGCTGAGTCGGCGGGATACCAAACAGACAGGGGCTGCTGTCCGGGTTCTTCTCCCAACTCAAGGGTTCTCACCCCTACGGGGAGGTCGCCGAACTCGGTGAAGACCAGAGGGGGAGCGGGAGTGGGCGCCGGGGTGGGTTGTGGCGTCGGCTCGGGAGTCGGTACTGATGCCTCCGTGGGTTCAGGTTCGGGCGTTGCCGCTGGTGTGGGGGCTTCGGTTGGCGTCGGCGTCTCGGTTGGGGCAGGCGTGGGTGCCTCGGTCGGCTGTTCAACGATGGGCGCGGCAGGCTGCGAATCGTCGTCGTTGGAAGAGCACCCCGCAGTGATCAGGGCTAAGGCCAGCCCAACAGCAATCCAGGCTGCGAGCGCTCTGTTCTTGAGCAGTCCAGGTTTACTTGATTCCGCTTGAGAAGAATAAGCTCCGACCATGGGCCGAAAGTACAAGGTAATCAGCGCTGACGGGCATGTGGAGACGCCTCCTGATGTATTCGTGAAGTATGTCCCCGAGCAATACAAGGATCGGGCACCCCGGTTGATCCACCTCCCCGAAGGGGGAGAGGGGTGGCTCATTGAGGGCCAGCCCATGCTTCGCAACGGCCAGAACATTGCTGGGCGCGACAAGGTGAAGTTCTCTGGCGGCACCTACTTCAACGACGACGGCAGTCCTGCTGAGGGCGCCGGTCCCGCCGAGCAGCGCCTCCGGGAACAAGATCTCGACGGCATCGACGCTGAGGTGCTGTTCCCGCCGGTGTTCGCCAGCCGGTTCCTCGAGGGCATCAAGGACCCCGACGTGTACCGCTCCATGATCCGGGCCTACAACACCTTCTTGGCCCATGACTACTGCTCGGTGGCCCCCGACCGGCTCATCGGCAACGCGGTGACCCCCATCACCGGCATCGACCATGCGGTGGAGGAACTGGAGTTCGTCGCGGAAGCGGGACTGCCTTCGGTGGCATTCTACAACTTTCCCAACGGCACCCCCTATGCCGACCCGGTGGACGACCGGTTCTGGGAGAAGAGCCTGGAACTGGGCCTCAAGCTGGCCCCCCACTTCGGCTTCGGCGCGGGGCAGGCACCGGCCCAATCGGCGGCCAAGGGAACGTCCGACAGCCCATGGGCCTCCGCTCTGGTGCAGCGGGCCGGCAACCACGCCCCGGTGTACTGCATGGCCCAGCTCATCGCCGCTGGCGTGCTGGAGCGGTTCCCGGAGATCAAGTTCTACTTCGCCGAGACCAACGCGAGCTGGCTGCCCGGCACGCTTTACTTCATGGACGACAACTACGACCTGTTCGGCGACTGGTTCAAGGTGAACTACGAGCGCAAGCCCAGCGAGCAGATACTCGACCACTTCCACTTCAGCGTGATCCGCGATCCGGTGGTGTTCGACATGGTCGATATCATCCCGTGGGACAACATCATGTGGGGCACCGACTTCCCCCACTCGGTGGGGTCGTTCCCCGACTCCCAGGAGTTCATCGAGGAGAACTTCACCAAGGTGGACGAGTCGATCTCCCGCAAGGTGCTGTTGGAGAACCCGGCCAAGTACTTCGAGCTAGACCTCGACGCCGACATCACCGAGACGCCGGCAGCCTAGGGATCCAGGGCCCCTCGGGAGTACCGAGCGGCCTGAGGATCAACTCAGATCGAGCACGCCTCGGGCCAGCTTCCCGGCCTCGAGGTCTTCGAACGCCTTGTCGAGCTCGGCTAGGTCGTAGGTGGCCGACACCAACTCGTCCAGCAGCAGGCGGCCGTCGAGATACAAGTCCACCAGGGCGGGAATGTCGAACGCGGGGCGGGCTGATCCGTAGCGGCAGCCCATGATCGACTTGTTCTGGTAGAGCTTGAACGGGGCGAGCTCCATCCGGGAGTCCATGCCCGCCACTCCCAAGATCACCATGCTGCCGCCGGGGCGCAGCATCTCCACCGCGTCCATCATCAGCGAGGTGTTGCCCACGCATTCCACCGAGCAGTCCACCCCGCCTGCGGTGATCTCCCGCACGGTCTCGATTGACGGGTCTTGGCCGGAGTCCACGAAGTGAGTGGCGCCGAATTGGCGGGCAAATCCCTCCTTGGCGGGGTTGTTGTCGACGGCGACGATCTTGGTGGCCCCGGCGATGCGGGCGGCCTGGATCACGTTGAGGCCGATGCCCCCCACGCCGATTACCGCCACAGAGTCGCCCCGGTAGACCTGGGCCCGGTTGAAGATGGCGCCGGTGCCGGTGAGCACGCCGCAGCCGATGAGGCAGGCGCTGGTGAACGGCACCCGCTTGTCGATGGCCACCACCTGGCCCTGACCGACCACAACCTCCTCGGCGAACACGCCGGTGTTGGCGAAGCCCATGATCTCCTCGCCCTGGTAGGTGAAGTAGGCGGGCAAGTCGCCGGGGCCGGGCTCCTCGCCGGTCTCGTTGCGCTTGGCGATGGCCGCACCGAGCTTGGAGGTCTGGCACAAGGTGGGGTGGCCAGTGGCACACACCGAGCAGCGCCCGCAGTTGTCGATGGTGGCGATCACCACGTGATCGCCGGCCTCCACGGTTGTCACATCGCTGCCCACCGCCACCACCTGTCCGGCACCCTCATGGCCCATCACGAATGGCGGAGAGAACATCTGTCCAAAGGTCCCGTTGATCACCGACACGTCGGAATGACACACCCCGGCTGCCCCGATCCGCACTCGAACCTGATCGGGTTCGAGATCGGTCACCCCGAGCCCATCGACCACAACCGCGCCCTCGCCGTCGAACAAGATGCCCCGCATGGTTGGTGCTCCTCTCTGCCTATGACCGTTTGATGCCTATGGCCGATTGATATAGGTGTCGTCTTCGTATGCCTCGGGGCCGGTGAGCGTGCCGGGGGCTGGGGTCATCAGCTCCTCCCTAAAGCGGGTGGTGTACTGCTGGGCCGTGGTCCGCCACGCTACGAGCCGGTCGTCGCCGTCGACCCCCTCGTCGAATCCGCCGGCCGCGTCGGTAGCTTTGTTCAGTCGAATATAGGCCTCAGGGGAAGCGGCCCACACCGTGCACACCTCATAGTCGTGGTGCAGCACCTCCCACAGCCCCATGCAGGTGTAGCCGTAGTCGGTGGCGGCGGGCAGGTAGTCGGCAGCCATGGCGGCCAGATAATCGCGGGCCGATCCCGGCCGCACCTCGGTCAACTCGTGGATGTACAGCGTGCCCCGCACCTCACCGGCGAGCACCGATGCTATCGGAGGCGATTCGGGCACTGATCCCAGCACTCGGTCGTAGCCTCCGGTGCGGAGTTTGTAGGCCTCCTCCCACCATTCGTCGAGCAGGTTGTTGGACTTGCGCTTCAAGTTGAGCCGATCCACCCGCTCGAGCCAGCCGTCCCAGCCCCCCGAGTCCCACAGGTTCACCACCTGAGGCCAGCGGGCAGTGATCCCCATGGTGTACCAAGTGCCCAGGAGCTCGAAACCGACCCGGGCGTCCCGGTTCTGGATCTTGATGTGCTCCATGTAGGGCCACGCCGCCTGGCCCATGATGTCGACATACTCGTGCAAGATGATCTCTCGTTTTGCCACGGCCAGGACACTACCGGGAGATGTCGATCAAGGAGTTGTTGAGAGCTCTGGGCCCTTCAGATGAGCACCGCCACCACGATTACCAGCACGATCACGGCAACGAGGGTCACTGACGCCAGCAGCATGGCACCGGGCAGCCGTTTGCCGAAGAGGCGGATCATTCGCCGGCTGGGGATGGGCGGGGCTGGCTCGTTAAGGGGGATTGCCTGGGGGGCCACTGCGATGCCAGGCGGGTCGATACCGGGCTGCTCTCCGTCGCGGACCTTTTCAGTCCATTTTGCACCATCCCACCATCGGGCGTCATGCCGCCCGAATGGGTCGGTATGCCAAGAGGCCTCGGGCTCGGGGTTCGCTGCCAACTCAATGCTGAGTCTAACCAGACCAACAGCCTGCTGGCAGGGCAGAATGGCGGCTGTGGACAGCCAGGCCCAGCTTGCCGAACTTTTGTCCAAGCAAGAGATCATCGAACTGCTGTATCGGTACTGCCGGGGGGTGGACCGCCTCGACATGGAGCTGGTCCGCTCGTGCTACCACCCGGACGCCACCGATTCCCACGGCACCTTCGAGGGCACTGTGGACGAGTATCTGGTGTGGAGCGAGCGTCTGTTGCGTCGCTACACCGGCTCGGTCCACAACGTGTTGAACGTGTTCGTGGAAGTCGACCCGGAGTTGGCAACTTCTGCCGATGGGGGCACTGTGCAATGGGCTCGCTCCGAAGCTCACGGCATCGCCCGGCATTGGACTGAGGGAGGGCCGCCGGAATTGAACCTGTCGGTGGGCTTCCGCTTCATTGACGACTTGTGCCGGCGAGGCGGCGGACCTTGGCTCATCCAACGGCGGGTGGCTACCACGGAATGGGTGCGAGAAGAGCAGTTCCGTCCTTTCGATGAGCGCTTCTTGCGGGGCAGCCGAGACCGCTCTGATCCGGTTTATGCTCCCCGTCCTGACCAATAGGCCGCTGGTCGAACCGAGAACTACCATCGGCAGCCATGGAAACCGAGAACGTAGAACTCTCCACTGCCGATGGCCCGATGAGGCTGTACGTCGCCCGCCCCGATGGCGAGCCGAGTGCCGCGGTAATCGTGATCATGGAGGCCTTCGGGCTGAATGGCCATATCGAGGACGTAACCCGACGGGTAGCAGCCGAGGGCTATCTGGCGGTGGCCCCTGATCTTTATCACCGCTATGAGAACAATCTGGCCGGCTACGACGAGATGGACAAGATATTCGAGATGATGGGCAACCTCCTCGACTCCCACTCCCTGATGGACGTGGATGCCGCTCTCGGCTATCTGGCCGACCAGGGGATTCCGTCCAACAAGGTGGGCATCACCGGATTCTGCATGGGCGGCCGGGTCACCTTCCTGACGGCCATCAGCCGCCCAGTGGGCGCGGCGGTCACCTACTACGGCGGGGCCATCGTGACCGACGGGTTCACCCCGGGCCAGCCCAAGCTGGCCGACCGACACGGCGACCTCCAGTGCCCGTGGCTGGGCCTGTTCGGCGACCTCGACGGCATGATCCCGGTCGAGGGTGTCGAGCAACTTCGGTCCGACCTCGAGGGCAATGCCCAGCCCACCGACATCGTGCGCTACGCCGATGCCGACCACGGGTTCCTGTGCGACGAGCGCCCGTCGTACAACACCGACGCCGCCTCCGACGGCTGGTCGCGCATGGCAGCCTGGTTCGGCACGCATCTGTCGTGACCGCCGGCGCAGAGAAAATCGGGGTCATCGGCTCGGGGGTGATGGGCTCGGGCATCGCGCAGGTGATGGCCATCGCTGGCCATCCCGTGGTGGCCTTCGACATCGATCCCGACATCGTTGCGGCCGCGCCCGGTCTGGTGGCCGAGGGCCGGTTTGGCATCCAGGGGGCAGTGGCCCGGGGCAAGATGACCGATGCCGAGGCTGAAGCTGCGCTGGGCCGCATTGACTTCACCACTGACCGAGGTGCGGCTGCGGCTGTCGATGTGATCATCGAAGCGGTCCCCGAGCGCCTGGACCTCAAGATTCAGTTGTTCCGAGAGCTCGACAAGGAGTGCCCCGACCACACCATTCTGGCGTCCAACTCCAGCGGCTATCCGGTACAGGCCCTGGCGGTGGCCACCGATCGAGCCGACAGGGTGATCGGCTGGCACTGGGCATCGCCGCCGCCGGTGATGAAACTGGCCGAGATCGTGAGGGCGCCGCAAACCTCCGATGAGACCACCGAGACCATCTGCCGCCTGGCGGCAGCCGCAGGCAAGAACCCCGTGGTCATCAAAGACTCGGCCATGAGCTGGGGCTACGTCACCAATCGGGTGTACGGGGCCATGATCCGAGAGGCCAACGCGGTAGTGGCCGAGGGTGTGGCCAGCCGGGAAGAAGTCGATCAGCTCATGGTGGACTGCTTCCGGTGGCCGTCAGGCCCTTACGGCATGGTTTCCGGTGCCACCACCGGTTGGAAGGCCGGAAAGAAATAGACCCAGAAAAGAGATTTCCATGAAGGCAGCACTTTTGGCATCGCCGGCCACGCCGTTGGTGATGGCCGACGTGGATTGTGTTGATCCCGGACCGGGGCAGGTGCGGGTGCAGGTCACCCACTGCGGCCTGTGCCACTCCGATCTGACCATGATCGATGCTCCCGAGATGATGACCCCGATCATCTTGGGCCACGAGGCCGCCGGGATTGTCGACGCGGTAGGTCCCGGAGTGGACACCCTGGCGGAGGGTGACCATGTGATGCTGTCACCGTTCGGCCCGTGCGGGGCGTGCTACTGGTGCGTGCGGGGGGAGATGACGTTGTGCGCGTCGGCGGCGTCGATGTTTATGGGAACGATGCCCGACGGCTCGATTCCGTTCACGATGGACGGCCAGCCGGTGTACCGGGGTCTGGGCGTAGCCGGATTCGGGCAGCTCACCTTGGTAGCTGAAACCGCTGCGGTGAAGATCGATCCCGACGTGCCCCTGGAAGTCGCTGCTGTGATCGGCTGTGCCATCCAGACTGGCGTCGGCGCGGTGCTCAACACCGCCAAGGTGGAGGAAGGCGCCACCGTGCTGGTGATGGGCCTGGGCGGTGTGGGCATGTCGGTGGTGCAAGGTGCCCGCCTGGCCGGTGCGTCCCGCATCTTCGCCTCCGACCCGGTGGCCGACCGCCGCAACGCCGCGGTGGCATTCGGGGCCACCGACCTGCTTGATCCGAACGAGACCGACGTGGTGGCCCATGTGCAGGAGGCCACCGCCGGTATCGGGGCCGACTACGCCTTCGACGCCGCCGGAGCCGGCCCGCTGGTGGAGGCCGGTCTGGCCGCCACCCGCAACGGCGGCACCACGGTGATGGTGGGCGCCCCCGCCGTCGAGCACACCGTGACCATCAATCCCGCGGTCATGTATCTCACCGCCGAGAAGAAGCTGCTGGGCTGTCTGTACGGCGGCTGCAACTCCCAGCGAGAGGTTCCCCGCCTGCTGGCCCTGTGGCAGAACGGCCGCCTCGACCTGGAGCCCATGATCACCGCCCGCCGCCCCATCGACGAGATCAACGACGGCCTAGAAGACCTCCGAGCGAGCATCGGCATCAGAACCGTCTTCAACCTGAGCTGATCTGTCGTCGGTTCCGAATCGTTCTCAGCTCTGGTTGCTGAACTCTGAGGGGAACGGAAGCCGAGCCTCGTCTCCTACTGGCGTAGCCGATTCACTCGGCATCGGCTCGTTTTGTACCTCGATGAGCAGGGCCTCCAATTCATCCAACGAGCTGACTGGCATCGCTCCCAGTTGCTCCAAGCGTTCGTTGCCTGGGCCCTCACCCGGCCCTCGCCATACGGCGACCGGTCCGAAGCCGTGTTTGAGCGATTCGACCGCCCCTGCCCATGTCCCACCAGATTCCACGTCGCTTGCCACGACCAGCGTTGTCAGCGAACCGGCATAGATGAGCTTGTTGCGGCCCATAGCCGTTCCCGCTGTGAACCGGGCGTCGGGCTTATAGGGGGTACACAACAGAGCACAGCCATCGAGGATGACCCGTCGGGTGTCCGGCCGCTTAAGCTGACGCTCCATCGAGTCAGCCAGAAAGCCAATCGCGGCACCCGCTGCTCCCTCCTCACCAACAGCCGCGTTCATGGCCACCTGATCCACTCCTCGAGCACCGCCGGAAACCACCGGCAAACCCAGCCGGGTAGCCAACCGAGCCGCGCCCTTGGCGACTTCGGCGCCTTCTTCGCCAATATCTCGGCTTCCGACCACTCCGAGACCTGGGCGGTCGAAGAGATCAAGGGGGCCAGCAGCGTGTAACACCACCGGGGCTTTCTCCTTCAGCCGATACCTGAACAGACATGGATAGTGCTCATCAAACGGAGTGATGGTGTGAATGCCAGATTGCATCAAGCGGTCGACCTCAAAGGCCATCGCGATAGCTCGATCAAAGAGGGCGGCAATCCTGGAAGCCATCTCTTCGGCAAGACCATGCACGCTGCACAGCGATTCAGGCGGTGTGTCAAAAAGCGCGCTTGGTCGGCTGGCAAGATCTGATCGTTGCCAGTACTCCGCAGAGGTAAACGGCTTGACCCCTTCCGAAGCCAGCCTGCTGGTGAGCAACAGCGCGGCCAGCGAGTCCTGGTTAGCCGTGCTCCCGCACCCGATTCGTCCGAACTCAGTCACGCGCCGACCTTCCCGCCGTATCTGCCAAGGCGAACGGGTAAACCGGTCCGGCACCAGCTCTCCGAAGCTGAGCAGCGATTACTGTGAACGTCCACCGGGAGTCCACGATGTCGTCCACTAACAGCACAGGCTCAGAAGGAATCTCTGAGACGATCCTGAATGCATCCACGATGTTTGCGTATTGCTTGGCACTGTTCTGCATGAACTTCTGCGGCTGGGTGTCCTGAGTTTTGACAACTGCATCATCGCACGGTAGCCCCAGTTCCTGGGCGATGCGCTGGGCGAATCCTCGGACAAGCTCAGGATTCTTGAGGGAAGGCACATAGGTCACCCAGGCAGGTGCAGGGTCAGGCTTCCAGTTTTCTAGGATCAAGTTCGCTGAAGCCTCAACCAGTTTGTCGTCGAATCGTCCTTCGGCCTTGCCTTCTTGGACGAGTGCTCCCCAGCCCCCATCACCCCACAAGGCCAGCACGCGACCAGATTCACAGCGTTGATCCGTGGGGATACTGCCCCCGCCAGCGAACTGTTTTCGGGGCTTAATCGCGAGCTCTGCTCCCCGTAGGAAGTCGACTGCGGCCTGAACCGCTTGGGTGCTCACCCCGAGCTCTCTGCGGTCTGAGAGGCAGTTGTCGCAGATTCCGCAAGGATGCGTCTGTGGATCGTCCAGGTACGACCTGAGTAGGTTCATTCGGCACTGGCCAGTGCTGGCATATTCAGCCATCTGAGCCTGTTCCGCCCACCGCAGGTCAGTGACTTTTTCAACCCGCTCACTGTCGTAGTTCCACGGTTGAAGCCTTCGCTGCCAACCGGCAGGGACACGCTCAACTGCGCCGTCGACCTCCAGAATCTTCAGGAGCTGCTCAAGCCGCAAGCGTCGGATGTTCACGGCACGTTCAATCTCAGTGAGCTTCAAGGGGCTTGCCGTTCGTTCCAACAGCCCCACAATTTCATGGGCTTGGTCAACGGTCGGGAATGCCGTGTCGATGAAGTGGCTTTGGATGGCAGCGTCCTCGTAGCCCTGAAGCAGGATGCCCCACGACTCGGTCAGATTACGCCCGGCCCTTCCCACCTGTTGGTAGTAGGCAATCGGGGAGCCCGGTGCCTGATAGTGGATGACGAAGGAGAGGTCGGGTTTGTCGAATCCCATTCCCAGTGCGGAAGTCGCAGCGACGACCTTCACCTGATTGCCTAGCAGTTGTTGTTCGATCTCCAATCGGCTGTCATTGGCAGAATCGCCCGAGTAGGCGACAGCGATTATTCCCTGAGAGGAAAGCCAGGCTGCAACTCTCTCAGCGTCACGGACCGTGAGGCAGTAGACGATGCCGGTCCCAGACAGCTTGGGAATTGTTTCAGCCATCCACGCCAGTCGTTTCTGCTGGGGTGCTGGTTCGTAGACGCGGAGCCGGAGCCCCTCACGGCCCAGGGGACCTCGAATGCGATCCAGTTCAGCCCCAAGCTGTTCAGCTACATCTGCCACGACCCGATCATTGGCCGTCGCAGTGCAGCCCAAGACGGGAATTCCTTGAGGAAGCAGGTCCAAGACTCTCTTGATTCGTCGGTAGTCGGGCCGAAAGTCGTGTCCCCAATCGGAAATGCAGTGAACTTCGTCAACCACCAAGAGGCCGCCCCGCTGGGCGAGCGACGGGAGGTGCTCGGTGCGGAAATCCCGATTGGCTAGCCGCTCCGGTGAGATCAACAGAATGTCAATCTGGTCCGAGGCAATGGCGGCATACACCGCCTCCCATTCCTCCTGGTTGGAGCTATTGATCGTGGTCGCCCGGACACCCATGCGCTGAGCGGCTTCGATCTGGTTCCGCATCAATGCCAACAAAGGAGACACCAACAGGGTGGGACCCGCACCTCGATCGCGCAAGAGCCGAGTAGCGATGAAGTAAACCGCGCTCTTCCCCCAACCTGTTCGCTGAACCAAGAGAACTCTCTTCCGCTGCAAGACCAGTCGTTCAATGGCCTCAAGCTGTCCAGGGCGGAAGGTCGATGACTGATTGGCAGTCAACGCTCGTAAGCGGTCATGAGCTTCGGAAGCAAAATATTCTGCTTGCGGGTCCGGCATATTCAAGGGCTCCTTTCTGAGGATTCGTGGCGGAAGGTGATGCTGAGGCGGGGGGCGGTGGGGTGGGTGAGCTTGGGGACGGAGTGCTCGAAGCGGTGCTGGCAGTTGCCGCCCATCACCAGTAGGTCACCAGAGCCGAGAACGAACTTTCGGGACTTGCCGCCGCCGAGGGGCCGGAGCAGGAAGGGGCGGGCCGCACCCAGCGACACCAGGCCGATGACGGGCTGGTGCATGACCCGGCCGATCTTGTCGGCGTGCCAGGCCACGCTGTCGTGTTCGTTGCGGTAGAGATTGATTCCCACCCGGGTGAAGGCCTTGCGATAGCGGGCACCCAGCATCGCTGCGATGTCGCCGATCACGGGTGAGGCTGCGCCCACTACGTCAGTGGGGAGATGGCTCGACAGCCGCGGGACATCCACCATGTTGTCGTACATGGGCCGTCTCCCAGTGGACAAGGGCACTGTGTTCACCAGAGTGCCCAAGAGGGAGTCGCCGCCCCGGACGAAGCCGGTCATCGTGTCGACCCACGCTTCGTCACCCAGATCGACCCGGTTAGGGGCCAACTCAAGAGCGACGGGCTCCTGCATGCTCCACAGCGCGGGCTGGGCAATGGCGCTGTATCGCTCGGATGGTGGGGCAGCAACTGACATGGGCCGATCACTCTACGGACGACCAGTGACAGTTTGAGCTAGGTATGGGTGCGTTGGAAGATTCGGGCGAATTGGGCGACAACTTGGTCGATGGGTGGGGCCTCGCCGCTGGCCAGGGGATCGAGGGTGAATTCGACTCTGGCTTCGCCCCGGCTGGTTCGGGACGGCATTGGGGCGATCGTGGCTGCTAGCTGGCAGACCACTCCGTTTTGGGCGGTGAAGGTGATCTGCACGATGCCGGCGTCGTGGTCGATGTAGCTCACCTCGCCCAACTGGTGTCCTGCCTCTACCAGCCGGGCGAATATGTCGCCTGGAGGGAGGATCAGCGCAGAGGCGTCGTCGGCCGCCGAAGGGGCTGGTTGGGGTGGGGGAGCTGGTTTCGGAGTCGGGGGAGGCTCAACTCCGGCCCGCTGTAGCCAGTGGTAGGCCTCGGTAATGCGAGCCGCCACCACAGTGCTGCCCCCGGCATCAGGGTGGGCTTGGCGGATCAGCGCTCGATATGCCCGATTGACGTCGTCAGCCTGCGCCCCCTTTTCCAGCCCTAGTGTTCTCAGCGCCCGCTCCCGGTTCACGCCACCACGGTAGGGCGTTCGCTGCCCTTCAGTCTTCTGCGAGGAACTCCAGGATGGTGGGGTAAGCGGAGGGGTCTTGCATCATGAAGATGTGGCCCCCGTCGAAGGTGGCTAGGCGGGCGTTGGGGATTCGGTCTCGCAGCAGTTCGCTGTTGCGCATGGGGGCGATGCCGTCGTGGATGCCGGCGCACACCAGCGTGGGCGCGTGGATCTCGCTCAGGCGGTCGACCACATCGTGGCCCCGGCGGGCTTCCAGCTGGCCGAGCGCGCCGGGGGTTTCGAGCGGCAGGGCGGGGCCGTCGGGGCGCGCATTGACCACGAACATCTCCACGCCGGGGGGCAGCGGGCCGCCCCGCTCATAGCGGGTGTCCATGATCTCCAACGCCACCTCGCCCCGCTCGTTGGGATCGAGGTCGGCCAGGGTGTGCAGGGGCCATGAGCTGTATTCGGGCCCACCGGGGGAGGTGCAGTTGAGCACCAGCTTGCTGATCCGCCCCGGATGGAGCACGGCCATGTTCATGCCCACCATCCCGCCGAAGCTGGTGCCCACCACCGGCACTGAATCCCACCCCAAGAAGTCCAAGAAAGCGACGGCGTCGGCGGCGTAGTCGGCCATGGTCCATGGCAACGGCGGCGTGGAGGTTTGGCCAAGGCCCCGCTGGTCGTAGTGGGCCACGGAGAAGGCACTGTTGAGCGGGTTCAGGTCGGGGGCAGTCATGCGCAAGTCGCCCCCGCTGCCGCTGATATTGAGCAGGGGCGGCCCCGACCCGTGCAACTCGAAGTAAAGGTCGAGGTCGCGGACTTTGGCTATCGGCATCGGGTCATGTTGCCATGTTCGAGACCGCTACGGGGCCGGATCAGACGAATGCCGAGGCAAAGACCAAAGACACGATGGTCATCACCTTGATGAGGATGTTCATCGACGGTCCTGAGGTGTCCTTGAACGGATCGCCCACGGTGTCGCCCACCACGGCGGCCTTGTGGGGTTCGGAGCCCTTGCCGCCGTGGGCGCCGGCCTCGATGTACTTCTTGGCGTTGTCCCAGGCCCCGCCAGCGTTGGCCATGAAGATGGCCAGAGCGAAGCCGGTCACCAGGGCACCGGCCAAAAAGCCGCCCAGGGTGTCCACGTCGATGAACCCCAGGATTAGCGGTACGGCCACTGCCAAGGCGCCGGGCAGCAGCATCTCCCGCAGCGAGGCCTGGGTGGAGATGGCCACACATCGGGACGAGTCGGGGTTGACCCCCTCAGCGCCTTCCCGCAGACCGGGAATCTCTCGGAACTGGCGGCGCACCTCCTCGATCATCTTGTTGGCCGCCCGGCCCACTGCGTCGATGGTGAGAGCGGCAAACAGGAACGGCAGCATCGCTCCCAGGAAGAGTCCGATGAACACGTCGACTTGGCCCACGTCCAGCGAGAGCGTGAAACCGGGATCCTCGAGTTGGAGCGCTACCTCGAAGGTCTTGAACAGGGCCAGGGCGGTCAGCGCGGCTGAGCCCACTGCGAAGCCCTTGGCGATGGCGGCGGTGGTGTTGCCCAGCGAGTCCAAGGCGTCGGTCACCTCGCGCACCTCGGGGTCGAGCTCAGACATCTCGGCGATGCCCCCGGCGTTGTCAGCGATGGGGCCGTAGGCGTCCACCGACACCACCACACCGGTGGTGGCCAGCATTCCGATGGCGGCCACGGCGATCCCGTAGATGCCCGCGCCAGTGGTGTCGCCCAGCGTCTGCTGGCCACCCCAGTAGGCCACCAGCACGCCAGCGCCAATGAGGATCACCGAGGCGGCTACCGACACCATGCCCGCACTGATCCCCGACAGCACTGTGGTGGCCGGGCCGGTCTCGGACTGCTGGGCAATCTTGCGGACGGGTGGGTAATGGTCGCTCGTCCAAATCTCGGCCACCTTGCCGATGGCCCAGCCCACCAACAGACCACCGATCACCGAGATGGGCAGGCCCCACCAGCCGTCGAAGTCGTCACCGGAGAAGAACCAAAGTCCGACCAGGATGGTGCCGATGACGGTGAGGCCCATGGCCACGTTGGTGCCCATATGGAGTTGGCGGGACAGGCTCTTCACGTCGGCTTGGGCGCTGCCCCTCACGGCGAACGAGCCCACGATGGCGGCCAGCATCCCGACAAAGGCCACGGCCAAGGGGAACATGAGCTGGGCTAGGCCGATATCACTGCCCGTGGCTTCGCTTCCGGCCACGGCGAAAGAGAACGCGGTCAGAGCGATGGGAGCGATGATCGACCCGCTGTAGCTCTCGAACAGGTCGGCGCCCATGCCAGCCACGTCGCCCACGTTGTCGCCCACGTTGTCGGCGATGGTGGCCGGGTTGCGGGGGTCGTCCTCGGGAATGCCGGCCTCCACCTTGCCCACCAGATCGGCGCCGACATCGGCGGCTTTGGTGTAGATGCCCCCGCCCACGCGGGAGAACAGGGCGATGGAACTGGCCCCGAGCCCGAAGGCAGTGAAGATCTCGAACGGGTCGTCCACGCTAAGCCACTCGACGAAGAGCAAGTAGGTGAAGGCCAGGCCCAGAAGGCTCAGTCCAGCGACCGAAAAGCCCATGACCGCGCCGCCCCGGAAGGCCAGCGGCAACGCCTTGGCCGGTCCCTCTGTGGCCGCTTGGGTGGTTCGGGCGTTGGCCATGGTGGCCACGGTCATGCCCACGTACCCAGCCCCCGCCGAGAGTACCGCTCCCAGGATGTAGCTGATGAACGTGAGCTCCACGCCGGTCAGCAAGGGGATGAGGATCGCCATGATGACCACGAAGCCGGCCACCCAGGTGTACTCCTGCTTCAAGAATGCCCTGGCCCCGGACTGGATCTCGTTCATGAGGTGGACCATGCGGTCGTTGCCCGGCGGGGCCGATTTCACCAGCCTGTAGAAGAGGAAAGCGAGTGCGAGCGCAAGAATCGCGCTCAATCCGGCAAGGTACGGTACGGCGTCCACGTTGACCCCCTGTTTGAGATAACTAGGCGAAGTTAGCCAGCGAGAATATGACCTGCCAAGGTTGCCATTTGGGATAACCAATTTCGGGTCATTAGCGATAATCTGGAACCGTGGTCAGCCTCAGCCGGTTGCGGACCGAAGCCCGGGAGGCCCGGCGCTTGTTTTCTGATCCCGAGGGTGCGGCGCGAGCAGTGCGCAACGCGGTTACCTCCCTTGGCTGGCTGGACGGCGTGGGTCGGGTGTCAGCCACGGTGGCCGACGACGGCGAGATCGATCCGGCCCCACTGGTGACCGCTTGCCGCCTGCGGGACATCGAGGTGTATTTCCCGGTGATGCGCGATCCCGCTCCCATCCAGTTCGCCCCCGCCGGGCCGGACACTACGTTCGTGCTCAACCGGTTTGGGATTCCCGAGCCTGATGTCGATGTCGAGTTTCTGGTGTCGGCCCGGGAGCTTGATGTGGTGTTCGCCCCTGTAGTGGTGTTCGACGCTGCTGGCCATCGCGCCGGCCGAGGCCAGGGCTATTACGACCGGGCGCTGTCCTTTTTGCTCAACGGGCCCCGCCCAGCCAAGCCGCTGGTAGTGGGGCTGGCCTATGAGTGTCAGCTCGTGGATGGGGTGCCGTCCCACCCCGGCGATGTGACCATGGATGCGGTGGTCACCGAAGAGCGGGTGCGGGTGTTCAGCAAAGCGTTGTCGCGCCGGGCCCGCCAGTGATCGGCGTGCGACCCCAGAACCGGGGGAGTGCTCGCACCCTCGTGGATTTTCAGTAAGGATGTAGCAGTGCGCATCGTGGTCGTGGGCGCTGGCGAGGTGGGTTCCCATGTCGCTCAGATTTTGAGCGAAGAGGGCAACACCGTGTCGGTCGTGGAGGTGAACGCCAAGAAGCTGCACAGCCTGGCTGAAGACCTGGACGTGTTGGCAGTGGAGGGGAGCGGCACCCATCCTCACGTTCTCGTCGAGGCGGGCATCAACAAGGCCGACCTGCTGGTGGCGGTCACCGCCCACGACGAGGTGAACCTGGTGGCCTGCTTGCTGGCCAAGCAGCACGGCGTGGGACGCACCATCGCCCGTATCCAGGCCCGCAACCTGCGGGAGAAGGACGCCCGGGAGCTGCGGGAGGCGATGCAGGCCGACACCATCATCGACCCCGACGAGGAGACCGCCCACGAGATCATGGACCTCCTGTCATATCCGGGGGCCACCGACGTTACGGTGATGGCCGATGGGGAGGTTGTGGTGGTGGGGGCGAAGCTCACCGCCGACGCACCCTGGGCTAATCGGCGATTGGTCGATATCGCCGAAGAGTATGAGCCCGACTGGGACTTCCTTGTGGCCGTGCTCACCCGTGAGGGCAAGACCCAGATTCCCCGGGCCGATACCACACTTGAGCCCGGCGATCTTCTGCGGGTGGTATGCAAGCGGCGAGCCCGATCGACGCTGTTGCCGCTCTTGGGTCTGGCGCCGGGCACCCATCGCCGGGTGATGCTGCTCGGCGGGGGCCGGACGGCCGAGATATTGGCCCGGCGACTGAGTGAGCGCCATGCCGAGGTAGTGCTCATCGAGCGGAATCTGGAGCGGGCCCAGACGCTGAGTGAGGAACTGGATGCAGTGCTGGTGATCCACGGCGATATCACCGACGCCGAGTTGCTGGAATCCGAGGATGTCGGCAAGTTCGACGCAGTGATCGCTCTCACCGGCAAAGACGACGCCAACATCCTGGCCTGTCTGTATGCCGAGTCGATGGGAGCGAGCGGGACCATCGCCGTGTTGCACAACTTGGCGCTGCGCACGCTGCTGCGGGATGTGGGCATCGACGTGGCATTGTCGCCCCGAACGGCCAGCGCTAACGGAGTGCTCCGCTATGTGCGGGGCGAGGTGGCCCAAGTGGCCACCTACCTGTCGGGCGACTTCGAGGTCATCGAGGTTGAGATCAAGGCGGGGTCGAAGGCCGATGGGGCCGTGGTGAGAGAGCTGGGTCTGCCCAAGGACGTGCTCGTTGGCGCCTATGTGCGAGACGGCAAGGCACAGATCGGACGGGGTCGCAGCCAGCTCCGCAGCCGCGACCACATCGTGGTCTTTGCGCGGCCGGACACGGTTGACGAAGTCAAGCGCTTCTTCGGGTGATAGGACATGATCCTGCGCGGCCGGACACCGTGGACGAAGTGAAGCGCTTCTTCGGGTGAGCATGGAATGAGCGACCCGTCTCGGGTTCGCTTCCCCTGGCACCGGTCCGCAGTCAGGGTGCTGACCACTGTCGTGGCCACGGCCGCTTCCCTTGTGGTGATCTCCACCGTGGTGTACCTGGCCTCGGGAGAGATAAGTGGGGTGGACGACGCCGTCTTCGAGTCGGTGGCTGGCTTTACCACTACCTCTCTCACTGTGGTGGACCCCGAGGCCCTGCCCACCTGGCTCCTCACATGGCGGGCCTTGACCCAGTGGCTGGGCGGCTTGGGCGGCCTGATGCTCGCCTTGGTGGTGGTGCCGGCCTTCGGGGGACAGCGGCGGCTGAGCGAGGTGGCCGAGGGCCGGGGGCGGCGGGCAGTGCTGGCGAGGACGTGGTCGCACAACACCCAACGGGTGGTCTTGACCTATATGGGCCTCACGATCCTGGTGTTTGCGGCCTACTACGCGGCGGGTATGGGCGTGTTTGACGCCGCGACCTTCGGGCTCACCACCGCATCCACCGGAGGATTCGCCAACTACCGAGACTCATTCGCCCACTTCGACTCGGCGGCAATCGAGTGGGTGGGCGCCGGAGCCATGGCCCTTGCCGGCGTGTCCGTGGCCGCGTTGGTATGGATGGTGCGGGGGAAAGTGCAGGCCTTGTGGCGATCGACCGAGCTCAAGCTCTACGCCTGCCTGATCGTTGGGTCGACGGTGCTGGTGGCGGCATGGACGTGGACCGATACCGGCGGGGGTGCCGACACCATCCGAGAGTCGTTTTTTGTCGTCACCTCGTCGATCAGCACCACCGGTTTCCGAGTCGCAGATTGGGGCTATTGGGTGGCCGCGCCCCAAATTCTGCTGCTCTTGCTTATCGGGGTGGGCTCGATGGCGGGCTCGGCCGGGGGCGGTTTCCGGGTGCTACGGGTAATCGAGATTTTGGGCATCGTGCGGCGGGAACTAGTGGTGCAACTCCATCCTCGGGCGGTGGTGCCGGTGAGGGTGTCGGGAGCGGTGGCTTCGGAGGCTTCGCTCACCCGGGTCCACAACTTCCAGATCCTGTGGGTGCTGGCCGCCGCCTCAGGGGTGTTCGGCATCGCCTCGCTCGGGGGAGACCTGCAGACCGCGGTGTCGGGGTCGATCTCCGCACTGGCTACCGCCGGACCTGGCTTGGGCGATCTCTCGGGTTTTGCCGATGCCACGGTGCTGGCCGCCCCGGCTCGAGGGGTGTTGATTGCCCTGATGTTCTTGGGCCGGCTGTCGATCTACCCGGTGGTTGTGGTGATCGGCTGGGGTATAGGCGAGGTCCAGCGGATGAGGCTGAAACGATGAGGCTGGAGACATGAGGCTGGGGCCATGACCGCGGTCTTGACGGCCGCCCGTCGGGGGAGGGCCGCGGTGAAATGGGCCGTGTCCCAACTGCTGGTGGACCGACCCTGGAATGTGACAAGCAGAGTGGGGTTCGTGGTCGGGCTGGGGCTGCTGTTCATGGTGCCGGGGATGCTGTTGGCCACCCTGGTGGAGTGGGGTTCGTCAGTATCGGACGATGAGGTCGCTCTGGGAATGGGAGCGCTGGTCACGCTTGCTGGAGGGGGGCTGTTGGTGACCTTCACCCGACTCGACGAGGACATGCCCCCGGTCTCGGTTTTCGCGGCAGTAGCATGGACGTGGATCGGATTGTCGCTATTCGCCGCGCTACCGCTGTGGTTTTCCGGCGAGCTGGGTAGCTTCGACACTGCCCTGTTCGAGGCGGTGTCGGGTGTCACCGCCACTGGCTCTACCGTGCTCAGCCCCATAGAGGGGACGGGCCGAGGCGTGCTCATGTGGCGCCAGATCATGCAGTGGTATGGCGGCATGGGCATGGTGGTGCTGGCGGTGACCATTCTGCCGTTCCTGGGGGTCGGAGGGCTGAGCCTCATCACTGCGGAGGCTCCCGGTCCCACGTCCGACCGGCTGGCGCCTCGGGTGAGTTCCACCGCTCGGAGGCTGTGGGCACTCTACGGCGGCATCACCCTCGCGATAGCGGCCGCCCTGATGATTGCCGGGTTGAGCCTCTACGACGCAGTGGCCCATGCCTTCACCAGCGCAGGCACCGGGGGCTTCTCGCCTTACGACGACTCCATCGGCCACTTCGACAGCATTGCGGTGGAAGTGGTGATGATTGTTGGGATGCTGGTGGGAGGGGTGAGCTTCACCCTCCACTGGCGGGCGGTGTCGGGCAACCCGAGGGTCTATGGACGGTCTTCTGAGTTTCGCACCTATCTCCTTGTGATTCTCGCGGTCGCGCTGTTCGCGTCCCTGCTGAACTGGCTGAACGACCTTTCTGATCTGGCCAACAGTCTCCGCAACGGGATCTTCGGCGCGGTGACCTTGGGCACCAGCGGCGGTTTCGGCAACGCCTCTAGCACCAATCCGGGCGGCGATTTCGCGGCTTGGACGCCGGGGGCGCAGGCATTGCTGCTGCCCCTCATGGTGATGGGGGGCATGACCGGGAGCACCGCCGGGGGGCTGAAGGTGCTGCGCGCCCAAGTGATGGCGAAATACATGCGGGTCGGGCTGCTGCGAGTAAAGCATCCCAGGGTGGTGGCACGGGTGAAGCTCGGCAAAATGGTGGTGTCGGAGCCGATACTCCAGCGGGTGGCGGGGCTGGTGGCCCTCTACGCGCTGTCGGCGCTCGTGGCCACCTTGGTTCTGGCCGCGTTGGGGCAAGACCTGATCACCTCCTCATCTGCGGCTATCAGTGCATTGAGCAATATGGGACCCGCCTTGGGCGACGCCGGGCCCACCTCCAACTACTTGGTGTTTTCCCGCCCGGCCCGGGCGGTGCTGATGTCGATGATGCTCATCGGCCGGCTTGAGTTCTTCGCCATCTTCTTGGTGTTGGTGTCGGCCTACGAGCGAACCCGCCGGGTGAGCAGGGTCAAGCTGCGGCGCTGAGGAACGCGCTGAGGGCCAGCGCGAAGTCCACGGGATCCTGGGCACCGCACATCTCACGGGCAGAGTGCATAGAGAGTTGGGCTACGCCTACGTCGATGGTGGTCACCCCGGTAGTCGAGGCCGCGAACGGGCCGATCGTGCTGCCGCAGGGCATGTCGCCGCGGTGGACGTAGAGTTGGTGGCCCACTCCGGCCTTCTCGCACGCCGCGGCGAATGCGGCCTCACCCACCGCGTCGGTGGCGTAGCGCTGATTGGCATTGCGCTTGATCACCGGTCCATCGCCCATGGCTATGTGATGGTCGGGCTCATGGCGCTCGGGATAGTTGGGGTGGGTGGCGTGGGCCCCGTCAGCCGACACACACAGCGACTGGGCCAGCGCGGGATGCAGCGCGCCGCGGCTGCCGACAATTCGCTCCAACACGGCGGGCAGCAGGGTGGAGGCTGCCCCCTGTGCTGAGGTGCTGCCGACCTCTTCGTGGTCGAAAAGGCACAGCACTGCGCTGGGAGGCGAGTCGGCCGGGGCGTCGATCAGGGCCTGGAGACCGGCCCAGCACGACACCTGGTTGTCGATGCGAGGAGCATAGATGAACTCGCTGTCGATGCCGCCGATCACCGATGGAGTGAGGTCGTGGAGCATCGCATCCCAGGCCAGCACCTCATCGGCATCGACACCGGCCGCCTCGGCCGCCGTCAAGGCGAATTCGCCGGGGGTGCGCAGCCCCAGCCCCCATACGGGGACGATGTGGGTCTGGGGATTGAGCAACAGCCCCTTTTGGTTGACCTCCCGGTCGAGGTGGATGGCGAGTTGGGGCACTCGGAGCACGGGCCGATTGATACAGAACAGCCGTGTGCCCGTTGGAGTGGCTACTCGACCGGCCACCCCAAGATCGCGATCCAGCCAGCTGTTGAGCAACGCGCCCCCGTACACTTCCACGCCGAGTTGCCGATAACCGGCCTGACCGGTGTCGGGCTGGGCAGTGATGCGCAAGTTAGGGCTGTCGGTGTGGGCGCCGATGATTCGAAAGCCGGCATCGCTGGTCTGGTGCCGCCACGCCACCAGGCTGCCGCCTCGGCGCACGTAGCGGCTGCCGACGGCGTCGGGCCATTCGTCGGCTTCGTCCATTTCGGTGAACCCTGAAGCCCTCAGGACATCGGCCGCTCGATCGACCACGTGGAAAGGCGTCGGACAGGCGTCGATGAAGTCGAGCAAGCCGTCAATACCGCGGATTGCTTTCACTCCAGCCACTCCAGCCTCATCATCAACAGACGATTCCACCCTGTAATCATGCCTCCTGGGAGTCTCCCGAGCAGAACAGACTTGGTAGAGGGCCGGGTTGCGGCGGTAAAATTGCAGCCCTGCCGCTGGCCAATGTCGTCTCGGCGCGCACCGCAAACACGCTGGAAAGGACGCAATGAGGAACTGGCCGCAGCCTCCCGGTCTGCCACACCCCCAGGGGCTTTACGACCCCCGAAACGAGCACGACGGCTGCGGGGTGGGCTTTCTGGTGGACCTGAAGGGCCGGCCGCGACACGAGATTGTGTCGGTGGGCTACGGGGCGCTGTGCAACCTCCAACACCGGGGGGCGCTGGGCGCGGAAGCGAACACCGGCGACGGCGCGGGATTGCTGATTCAGGTGCCCGACGACTTCTACCGCCAGGTGTGCGACTTCGATCTGCCGCCGGCGGGACACTACGCCACCGGCATCGGCTTCCTCCCCGACACCCCCGAGGCCGCGACCCATGCCCGAGCGGCCATGGACGCCATCGCTGTCGACGAGGGGCTGACTCCCCTGGGATGGCGGGAGGTGCCCACCTGTCCCGACGAGCTGGGGGCGCAGGCGCTGGCCACCATGCCCTCGTTCTGGCAGCCGTTCTACTCTGGCGACGGGCTCGATGCCGATGCACTCTTGCGGCGGGCCTACATCGTGCGAACCCGCATTCGCAACGAGGTCGCCTATGAGACCGATGACCAGGCCGATACTGGGGCACTGGGGTCGAAAACCCGCAAGCTGACCTATGGCTACTTTGCCAGCCTCTCCAACCGGACCATCGTCTACAAGGGCATGCTCACCACCCCTCAGCTCGGAGAGTTCTACTCCGATCTGAGCGACACCCGGGTGACCAGTGCCCTGGCCATGATCCATTCCCGGTTCTCCACCAACACTTTTCCGTCCTGGCCGCTGGCCCACCCTTACCGCTTCATCTCCCACAACGGCGAGATAAACACCGTGCAGGGCAACCGCAACTGGATGCGGACCCGTGAGGCGCTGTTGAGCTCGCCCCACCTCCCTGGCGACTTGGAGCGGCTATTCCCGGTGTGCGCCGAGGGGGTGAGCGACACCGCCAGCTTCGACCAGGTGCTGGAGCTGCTGTACATGGGCGGCTACTCGCTGCCTCAGGCGGTGCTCATGATGATCCCCGAGCCGTGGGAGAACCATGAGTCGATGGCGCCAGAGCTGCGGGCCTTCTACCGCTACTACGCCTCGCTGATGGAGCCGTGGGACGGTCCCGCCGACATCGTGTTCAGCGATGGCACGCTTATTGGCGCGGTGCTCGACCGCAACGGCCTGCGCCCCTCCCGGTATTGGGTGACCGACGACGATCTGGTGATCATGGCGTCGGAAGTCGGGGTGATGGACGTGGACCCGGCGGCCATCGTGGAGAAGGGCCGCTTGCAGCCGGGCCGCATGTTCTTGATCGACACCTCTGAGGGCCGCATCGTACGGGACACCGAGATCAAGGAGCGGTTGGCTTCGGCCCACCCCTATGGGCAGTGGTTGGCCGACAACCAAGTGGATCTCGACGATCTGGTCGACCGCCCGCGGCCCGAGCCGGACGACACCCCGCTGGTGGTTCGCCAACAGATGTTCGGCTACACCCATGAAGAGCTCAAGATCCTGCTGGCCCCCATGGCCCGCGACGGCAAAGAGGCGCTGGGGTCGATGGGCACTGATACCCCGGTGGCTGTTCTCTCCAACCGGTCCCGTTTGCTGTACGACTACTTCCAGCAATTGTTCGCCCAGGTGACCAACCCACCGCTGGACGCCATCCGGGAGGAGATCATCACCGCCACCTGTGGATGGCTCGGCCCCGAGGGGAATTTGCTCGATCCCCGGCCCGAATCATGCCGCCAGATCTTCACCCCCCACCCGGTGATCACCGACCAGCAGTTGGCCAACCTGGTGGAGGTGGACGGGCCCGGAGGCCACAGCCATTGGTCCACTGAGGTAGTTCCCTGCCTGTATGCGGTGGACGATGGTGGGCCGGGGCTGCGGATCGCCATCCAGCGCATCCGGGAGCAGGTGAGCCGAGCCATTGATGCGGGCAAGAGCATCATCGTGCTGTCCGACCGGGGGGCCAGTCTCGATTCGGCCCCGATCCCCTCATTGCTGGCCACCGCGGCGGTACATCACCACCTGATTCGGGAGAAGACCCGGACCCGGGTGGGCTTGGTGGTGGAAACCGGCGACGCCCGCGAGGTACACCACATCTGCTTGCTGCTGGCGTACGGAGCTACTGCGGTCAACCCCTATCTGGCATTCGAGACCATCGACCAGATGATCGACGAGGGTCTGTGCGGCTTCTTGCCCGACGACGACAAGGCGCTGGCCCATCGCAACTACATCAAGGCATGTGACAAGGGTGTGCTGAAGGTTATGTCCAAGATGGGCATCTCCACGGTGAAGTCGTATGTGGGGGCCCAGATCTTCGAGGCCATCGGCCTGGGGCACCCCATCATCCAGGAGTGCTTCACTGGCACGGTCAGCCGCCTAGGCGGCATCGGCTTCCCACAGCTTGCCGAGGAGGTGCGGCTTCGCCACCGCATCGCCTACCCGGAGAACCCCGATGAACGGGCCCATCGCACTCTGGAAGGGGGAGGGGAGTACCAGTGGCGCCGGGAGGGCGAGTACCACCTGTTCAACCCCGAGACGGTGTTCAAGCTCCAGCACGCCACCCGGGAAGGCCGCTACGACATCTTCAAGCAGTACACCGAGAAGGTAGACACCCAGTCGGAGCGCCTGGCCACTCTGCGAGGGCTGTTCCGATTCCGAACTGGACGGCGAGAGCCGATTCCCATCGAAGAGGTGGAACCGGTTTCCAGCATCGTCACCCGGTTCTCCACCGGGGCCATGTCATACGGATCGATCTCCGCCGAGGCCCACGAGACCCTGGCCATCGCCATGAACCGCATCGGCGGCAAGTCGAACACCGGCGAGGGGGGCGAAGACCCCGCCCGCTATGTGCCCGACCCCAATGGCGATTTGCGCCGCTCGGCCATCAAGCAGGCCGCGTCGGGGCGGTTCGGGGTGACCAGCGAATACCTGGTGAACAGCGACGACATCCAGATCAAGATGGCCCAAGGGGCCAAGCCGGGCGAGGGCGGCCAGCTTCCCGGCCACAAGGTGTGGCCCTGGATCGCCGAGGTCCGCTACTCCACCCCCGGCGTGGGGCTGATCTCGCCGCCCCCGCATCACGACATCTATTCGATCGAGGATCTGGCCCAACTCATCCACGACCTGAAGAACGCCAACCCAGAAGCCCGCATCCACGTGAAGCTGGTGTCGGAACTGGGAGTGGGCACGGTGGCAGCGGGGGTGTCCAAAGCCCACGCCGATGTGGTGCTGATCTCGGGCCACGACGGGGGCACCGGAGCCTCGCCGTTGACCTCCATCAAGCACGCGGGCACCCCGTGGGAACTGGGGCTGGCGGAGACCCAGCAGACGCTGTTGCTGAACCGGCTGCGGGACCGGATCGTGGTGCAGACCGATGGCCAGCTAAAGACCGGCCGGGATGTGATGATCGCCGCGCTGCTGGGGGCCGAGGAATTCGGATTCGCAACCGCGCCCTTGGTGGTTGCGGGGTGTGTGATGATGCGGGTCTGCCATCTGGACACCTGTCCGGTGGGGGTGGCCACCCAGGATCCGGAGCTGCGCAAGAAGTTCACCGGCGAACCGGAGTTCGTCATCAACTTCATGGAGTACATAGCCGAGGAGGTGCGCGAGCTGCTGGCCGCGCTCGGCTTCCGCACTCTGGCCGAGGCCATCGGGCGGGTGGAGTGCTTGGACGTGAGCGACGCGGTAGACCACTGGAAGGCGTCAGGGCTCGACCTGTCGCCCATCCTGTATGCCCCCGACATCGATCCGGATGCCGATCGGCATTGCACCCAACCCCAGGACCACGGCCTCGACCGCGCCCTTGACCAACAGCTCATCTTGATGGCCGAGTCCGCCTTGGAAGACGGCCTCGCGGTGGAGATTGACCTCCCCATCGGCAACGTGAACCGAACAGTGGGCACCATGCTCGGCCATCAGGTGACGTCAAAATGGGGGTCTGACGGCCTGCCCGACGACACCATCCGCATCAACTTCTCCGGGTCGGCCGGCAACAGCTTTGGAGCGTTTCTGCCCCGAGGCATCACAATGAAGCTAACCGGCGATGCCAACGACTATGTGGGCAAGGGCCTGTCGGGCGGGCGCATCATCGTGACCACCTATCCGCAGGCCCGGTTCGTTGCCGAGGAAAACGTGATTGCAGGCAACGTGATCGGCTACGGCGCCACCAGCGGCGAACTCTTCCTGCGAGGGCTGGTGGGGGAGCGGTTCTGCGTCCGCAACTCCGGTGCCGTCGCGGTGGTGGAGGGGGTGGGGGACCACGGCTGCGAGTACATGACCGGCGGCCGGGCCGTGGTGCTCGGTCCCACGGGCAGGAACTTCGGTGCCGGCATGTCGGGCGGCATCGCCTATGTGCACGACCCTGACGGGGTGTTTCCCGCCAAGGTGAACCCAGAGATGGTGGACTTGGAGACGCCCGACGACGGTGACCGGGAGTGGCTGCGGGATCGCATCAGCCAGCACATGGTGAACACCGACTCCACAGTGGCGGAGCGGATCCTGGCCAACTGGGCCACCGAGGCTGACCGCTTCGTGAAGGTGATGCCCAAGGACTACAAGCGGGTGCTCGCCGCGCTGGCCGAGGCCGAGCGCACCGGCACCGACGCCGAAGCAGCGATCATGGCGGCCGCCCATGGGTGACATTCGCGGGTTTATCAAGCACGGTCGGGAGCTGCCCGTGCGCCGATCGGTGCCGGTGCGGATCAAGGACTGGAACGAGGTCTACCGAGACTTCGATGCCGAGTCGGTGCGCACTCAGGCCTCGCGCTGCATGGACTGCGGGATTCCGTTTTGCAATAACGGCTGTCCGTTGGGCAACCTGATCCCCGACTGGAACGACCTCGTCTATAGGGATCACTGGCGGGAGGCCATCGAGCGGCTGCACGCCACCAACAATTTCCCTGAGTTCACCGGGCGGCTGTGCCCAGCCCCGTGCGAGGCCGCCTGCGTACTGGGCATCAACGAAGACCCGGTGACGATCAAGCAGGTTGAGGTGGAGATCGTGGACCGGGCTTGGGAAGAGGGATGGATCACCCCAGTGGTGTGTGACGACCGCACCGGCCGCTCGGTTGCGGTGGTGGGGTCGGGGCCGGCGGGTCTGGCTGCGGCCCAACAGCTCACCCGGGCAGGCCACGACGTGGTGGTGTTTGAGCGGGCCGACCGCATCGGCGGGCTGTTGCGCTATGGCATCCCTGAGTTCAAGATGGAGAAGCGCCATCTCGATCTCCGGCTGGCCCAGATGGAGGCCGAGGGAACGGTATTCAAGACAGAGGTGAACGTAGGAGTAGATATCAGCGCGGCCGAGCTAACTGAGCAGTACGACGCCGTGGTGTTGGCCGGGGGGGCCACTCAGTGGCGGGACCTGCCCATTCCGGGCCGGGAGCTAGAGGGCATCTACCAGGCCATGGAGTACCTGCCCCCGGCCAACCGGGTGCAGGAGGGTGATCTGGAAGAACACCCGTTCTCGGCGGAGGACAAGCACGTGATCATCATCGGCGGGGGTGACACCGGCGCCGACTGCCTGGGCACCGCCCACCGCCACGGGGCAGCCTCCATCCACCAGTTCGAAATCCTGCCCCGGCCACCCGACGAGCGTGACGACTCCACCCCGTGGCCCACGTGGCCGCTCATGTACCGGTCGTCGTCAGCCCATGAAGAGGGCGGCACCCAGATCTACGCCATCAACACCGTGGAGTTCACCGGATCGGGCGGCAAGGTGGAGGCGTTGCACACGGTGGATGTAGAGCAGTCGTTCGAAGGCGGGCGGATGAGCTTCAATCCCATCGAGGGCACGGAGCGGGAGTTTCAGGCCGATCTGGTGCTATTGGCCCTCGGATTCGTCGGCCCCGAGACCGGCGGCTTGCTTGACGACCTCGGGGTGGAGCTCACCGACCGGGGCAATGTGGCCCGCGACGACAACTGGATGAGCACCGTGCCCGGCGTGTTCGTGGCCGGCGACATCGGCCGAGGCCAGAGCCTCATCGTGTGGGCTATCGCCGAAGGCCGGGCCGCCGCCGCTGCCGTCGACGAGTACCTCACCGGCGACACCCTGCTGCCCACACCTCTAGTTCCAACCGCCCAACAGCTCCGCTAGCCCCTCCTCTAGAAGGGGCGGGCGTCGAGGAAGTCGAGGGCGGCGTCGATGAAGTCGAATGATTTGGGGGTGGCGAAATGATCGACGCCCCTAAGGACCACGAGGCGGGCGTCGGGCAGGGCTTCCACCAACTGGTCAGCGGGGTAGGCGAAGTCCTTATCGCCCACCACCACGAGGGTGGGCACCGCGACATGGGCGAGGCAATCGGTGTCGAAGGCGGTGCGGCTGGCCAACAGGGCGGCCAGTGCCTCCCGGTCGGCTTCGGGATCATCGGCCAGGGTGGAGAAGTGGAGTGCTTCGGGGTTCTCGGGGTCGGGCTCACCGGTGACGGCGTGAAGGATCATGCGGCTGTGGTCCTCATCCCGTTCGAATAGGTTCTTGCCCACCCCGGATACAACCAGCTTGTGAAATCGCTCCGGGGTCTTTGAGGCGATGGACAACAGGGTGTAGGCCCCCAACGAAAACCCGATGGCGTCGATGGGCTCGTTGGGGAAGTGGTCGATCACATGCTCTTCGAAATTGGCATAACCCTCGGGATGGTGGGGTTTGGGAGCGGTGCCGTGGCCCATCAGGTCGACACCGATTGCTTCCCGACCGGCATCGGCCAAGAGGTCCATCCAGGCGTTGTCGCCCCAAGTCCTCCGGGCCGAGCCGGCCAGTCCGTGTAGCAATGCGACTGCGGGTCCGCTCACGGCGCTCACACTAGTGACGGCTGAAGAGCAACTAGCGAAGCGTCAGAGAAAAGTAGGAGGCCCCGAGTAGCCTCCCGGCCTAAACCGGTCGACTTCTCGGGGCCGTCCCGTTCGGTCTCGGTTCCCCGGCTGGCTTGCGCCCTCCGGTTCCCCGGTCCCTACCTCCCAGACCCTCGCGGCACCTGGTCGCCTTCCCGGCCCTCGGCTTTCGGTGGTGCCACCGACTTCCTCGGCCCGTTCCAGTGACCCTGCGGACCCTTTCGAACCCTCGCCCTCTCGGGCGCTTGCTCTCTCGAGTCACCCCGCTTGTCTCTGGTAGGTGGGCATACCATAGCGCGGAAAAAACCCAGGTCAAGCGGAAAATCAAAATCCACAGGGTTTTCCACTGCTGTGAGTAGAAATCCCCAAGAAACCTGGATTTAACCACAGGCACAAGCCCGATTTGGGGCCTGGATCGACCCTCAAGACCACATCCCGCGCGCCAAAAGAACCTCGCGTAGCACGGTGGGACGGTCGGTCATGATGCCGTCCACCCCCATGTCGAGGAGTCGGTGCATCTCGTCGGCGTCGTCGATGGTCCACACATGCACTGAAAGTTCTTGGGCATGGGCAGCGTCCACGAATCGCTGGTGGACTAGCGGAACACCCTTGGCGCTTGGGGGAACCTGGGCGCACGCGCCGGCCTTGACCTTTACTGGCAAACCAGCCGATGCAGCCTGGAGTTGGCCGACTTCCTTGGGACTCAGTCCGGTACACAAGCGGGATCCTCCCAACCGCCGGGCGAGGGCCAGTCGGCGGCCGGAAAACGAGCCGACGCAGACGCGGTCGACGGCGTCGGCTCGTTGGAGGGCACCGATCAGCGGCACAGTGGCCTGGTCGTGTTTGGGATCGACCGCGATCCGGAGGTCGGGCCAGGCTTCCAAGAGTTCCTCGAACCGGGGGATGGCGTGTCCACCGCCGACTCGTACTGTTTTCAGATCCCGCCAGTTCAAGTCGGCGATGGCCTCGGGCCTCCCGCTGAGCCGCTGCAACCCCTCGTCGTGGAACGCCACCAGCACTTCGTCGCGGGTGGCGTGCACGTCGGTCTCGACATATCGGTAGCCGAGGTCGATGGCGGCGGCGAACGCGGCCATGGTGTTCTCCGGCCCCTCCGCGGCGCCGCCCCTATGGGCGATGGGAATCGGGCCGTCATGGTCCAAGAACGGCCAAGCACTCACCAGCGAAAGAGTAGTAGTAGGAGTAGATTCACTATTCGTGGCTTGGGATCCCGCGGAGAAGTTCAGGCAACTGCTCCTAGGCGAGGAGTTCGCGCTCCATGAGGGTGCTTTGTGCATCGCGGCCCACGGCTGCCCTGGAATGGATTTCCAAGCTGAACTCGACCGGCTCCACGCACTGGTCGACCGCTGCGACCGGTCCAGTCGAGACGGAATGCTGCATTCACTGTTCAGCGAACTGGGATTTCACGGCAACCGAGCGGATTACTACGACCCGCGGAACTCCTTCCTGAACGAGGTCATGCATCGGCGCACCGGCATTCCCATCAGCCTTGCTGTGCTCACAATCGCCATCGGACAGCTCACCGGCAATGACTTTGACGGCATCGGGCTTCCAGGGCACTTCCTGATCCGGGACCGCAGCGAGACCGACGTGTTCATCGACGTGTATGCCGGGGGAGCGCTGCTCGACGCCCAGGGTTGCGAACAGCTTTTCCACCAGATCACCGGGGGTGACAAGGGCTTCCACCCCGCTTACCTGGCACCGGTGGATCATTCGTCGATCATGGAGCGAATGCTGGGGAACCTTCGAGCGATCTACGCCCAGAACAAGGACTACGCCAACCTGGAGTGGGTGCTGGAGTTGCGGACGATGTGTCCGTCGGTTCCAGCTGGTGAGGCGAAACAACTCGGCATGATCAATATGGAGCGGGGCCGATTCGACGAGGCCGCCCGACGGTTCGAGCAATTGGCCCAAGTTGCCGAGGACGATGATGAGGACCAGCTTCAACGACTGGCCACCCTGGCTCGTGCCCGCATGAACTAAGGGAAGAGACCGGCTTCCTATAGACCGCGAATTCAGCCCGAGTGGGCGGTAGCGTTAAATCTCGTGCCCCGCCGAACCAAGATCATCGCCACCATTGGCCCAGCATCGGAATCGCCCGAGATGCTGCGGGCCATGGTGGACGCGGGCATGGACGTGGCTCGCATCGGGCTGGCTCATGGAACGCTGGACGAGGCCCTTGGGCGGATGCACCTCGTGCGCCAGGTGGCCCAGGAGGCGGGTCGGCGGGTGGGGGTGTTGGTGGACCTGCCCGGTCCCAAGGTGCGTACGGCGAATTTTGGCCAAGAAGGCGTGGAGTTGCGGGCCGACACCGAGGTGGAGATTCGGGTGGGCGACACCCAGAGCTCAGCTTCGGTGGTTGAAGTGGACTATGAGGACCTCCTCCACGACATCGCCGTTGGCGACCAAATAGCGCTAGGCGATGGACAAGTGCGACTGCAAGTGGCCGACGTGTCCGCCGACAAGGCCACTGGGGTGATCCTTCACGGTGATGTGATCCACGGGCGGCCTGGCTTTCGGATCCCCTCCGACCGGCTCAGCATGCCCACGCCGACGCCAGAGGACTTGCAGTGCCTGGACGCGTTCGTAAGTGAAGCAGTGGACATGGTGGCTGTTTCGTTCGTGCGATCGGGAGACGACATACGCCGGGTGAAGGTGGAACCCCATCCCGACGGCCCGCTGGTGATCGCCAAGATCGAGACTCAGGCGGCCGTTCAGAACCTGGACGACATCATCGAAGCGTCGGCAGGCATCATGGTGGCCCGCGGCGACCTCGGAACTGAATGCCCGTTGGAGGAGACCCCTCACCTTCAGAAGCGGATCATCCGCGACTGCATCGCCGGGGGCTTGCCGGTGATCACCGCCACCCAGATGCTGGACTCCATGGTCCAGGCATCCACCCCGACCAGAGCCGAGGTGTCGGATGTGGCCAACGCGGTGTTCGATGGCACCAGCGCGGTGATGCTTTCCGCCGAGACCGCCATTGGGGCCCATCCGGCGGCCACGGTGGCCACCATGGCCCGAATCGCCGAGCGGGCTGACGAGGAGTTCGACTACGTCCGCTGGGGGGAGAACATCCGCCGCTTGCGCATGACCGATGCGGACGCCCCTACTTCGGTCACCGACGCCATGACCGGGGCGGCCGCCACCGCGGCCAACGAGCTGAACCTGGCCGCCATTGTGTGCATCTCGGCCTCTGGGTTCACCGTCCGGTCGATGGCCCGGTTCCGCCCCCAAACGGCCATATTGGGGTTCAGCACTTCCGAGCGCACCGTTCAACAGCTCACCCTGAGCTGGGGGGTTACTCCCATTCTGGCCTGCGAGCCGGGCACCTACGAGGCTCGAGTGGCCGAGGCATTAAGCCTGGCCAAAGAAGCCGGGCATGTTGTCCCTGGGGATGTGGTTGCCGTTCTGGCTGGCATGGAAGAGGCCACCGACGTGCTGCGCTTGGTGCGCATCCACTGACCGTAGGAGGATTGCGCTTATGACCGATGCACCGGTGAATCTGACCCGCTCAGGGCCACCCGAGACTGTTCTGGATCCGGAGCCGGCCGAAGCACTGCTCGGGCTGGCCGAGGCGATGAGTTTGGATGAGGCCCTTAGAAGGGAAGCGGTGGCCGAATTGGTTGCCCGATTTCCCCGTTTCCTGGACGGCTGGGCCCGACTGGGATTGCTGGCCCGCGACCAGGCGGAGGCGTATGCCGCCTTCCGGGTGGGATATCACCGGGGACTGGACCGGTTGCGCCAGAATGGCTGGCGAGGATCGGGCTATGTGCGCTGGGCCCACGAGGTGAACCGGGGCTTCCTGCGGGCCTTGGCCGGATTGCAGGCCACCGCGGCGGCAATCGGGGAGACCGACGAGGAGGAGCGCTGCCTTCTCTTCTTGCACCAACTCGATCCGTCGTGGCCTCCAGCCGACTGGAGGACTTGACGTGGCGTCACCAGGTGGCACCGGACCTATCGGCCCATACCCCGAGCATGTAGGGGACGATCCTGAGGCGCAAGACGCCTACGATCGACTCCGCAGAAGGGTGCTGTGGAGCTTGCCCTATGGGCTGTATGTGGTGGGGTCGCGAGCTGGGGAGCGGCGCAACGGCATGACCCTCAACTGGGCCACGCAATTGGCCTTCGAGCCCAAGCTGGTGGGTATTGGCGTGGAGCATCCCGCCTACACCCACGAGCTCATTTCCGAGGGCGGAGTGTTCAGCCTTTGCACTATCGCCAGAGACGACCGGGCCATCGTGCGCAAGTTCACCAAGCCCGTGGATGTGGATTTGGCGGCAATGACCCTCAACGGCTTCGGCTTTCACGACGGGGTTACCGGCGCCCCCATCTTGGACTGCGCTCCCGCCTTTCTCGACTGCGAGGTGCGCGACGCAGTGGTTACTGGCGCCCACACCCTTTTCATCGGCGAAGTGGTCGACTGCGGTTTCCAGCACGAGGAGGACACCCCCGTTCTTCGCATGGAAGACACCCGCATGAACTACGGAGGCTAGAAATCGAGTCCGACTTCACCGGTGTAGTGCTGGCGGGAGGGCAGAGCCGACGGATGGGCGCGGATAAGGCGTTCATCCTGGTGGGGGGCAGAAGACTTATCGATTGCGCTTTGGAGGCATTGGCCCATGCTTCGCAGCGATTCATCGTCGGCGGCGACGATCCCCGCCTAGAGGATGCTGCGGCCTTAGCCGATGCCCGGCACATCTCCGACCGCTGGCCTGGCGAGGGTCCTCTTGGGGCAGTGGCCACCGCGTTGGCATGGGCCGACCATCCAGTAACGATGATCTTGCCCTGTGATCTCCCCGCTATCAGCCCTGAGGATGTGGCGGTGCTGGTGCAGGCAGTTCGGGAGTCTCCGGCTGCCGCCCCCTCAGCGGCCGTATTCACCGACCAACGGCGCCACTATCTGCCCCTGGCCATCGATACAGCAGCCGCAGCACTGGCCGAGCGCCTGTTCGAATCCGGCCAGCGCGCGGTTGCCTTGCTGCTCGATGAATTGGCTGTTGTCGACGTTCCCGCGCCGCCATCGGCAGTGGCAGATGTCGACACCCCCGAAGACCTCGGCTGAGCCCACGCAGCCCGTTAGCCTGCACAGGGTGGAAGCCCTAGTCACCTCTCGGCGCAAGTTGGCCGCAGTGGTGGCTGACGCATCGACCGCAGATGCCTATGCCTTGGATACCGAATTCCACCGGGAGCGCACCTATTACCCCCGACTCGCACTGGTTCAGATCGCCTGGCGCGATCAGCTGGCCATCATCGATCCGTTGGCCGTTCCCATCAACCCGCTGGCCAAGCTGTTGGACGGTGAGGGGCTTGCCGTGCTCCATGCCGCGGAGCAGGACTTGGAGGTGCTCTGCTACGAGTGCGGGACGCGGCCCCGGAGGATTTTCGACACTCAGATCGGGGCCGGGTTCATCGGCTACAGCTCGCCTTCGCTGGCCGCGCTCCACGATCGCCTGCTGGGGGTGGAGCTGGCCAAGGAAGCTCGTCTGTCCGACTGGTTTCAACGGCCGCTGCCCGATCGCATGCTGGCCTATGCCGCGGCCGATGTAGAGCGCCTACTGGAGATCAGCGACATCCTGCAGAAGGAACTTCATGCCCGAGGTCGTCTGGAGTGGGCTGAGGAAGAGTGTGCGCTCTTGTTGAAGCGGGCCGACACAGGCCGGTCTCCCGAAACCGCCTGGCACCGGATCAAAGAGGTCCGCCGCATGGAGGGTCGACAAAAGGGCATAGCCCAAGCAGTGGCCCGATGGCGGGAAGAGTACGCCGCCCGTTTGAATAAGCCCGTTCGCCATGTGCTGTCGGATCTGGGGGTTGCGGTTGTGGCCCAACGCATGCCCAAGTCGCTCGCCCAGTTGCGGGAGATACGGGGTGTCGAGCCTCGCAACCTACGCAAGGGCGCCGACAAGGAGCTGCTGGCCTTCCTTGACGGGCTCAAAGACGCTGAATTGGCGGTCGAGCCGGCCAGCAAGCCGTCCAAGTTGGATCCATCGCTCAAGCCGGCGGTCAATCTCATCACGTCGTGGGCCGCCCAGCACGCCGCCGACGCCGATATCGATCCAGCCCTCGTAGCCACTCGCAGCGATATCGAGGCTCTGCTGCGGGGCGATCCAGATTGTCGGGCTCTCAAGGGGTGGCGAGCCGACATCATCGCGGCACCAGTCCAGCGATTGTTGAGCGGGACCGCGGCAGTAGCCTTCGACAGCCAAGGCAAGCTCACGCTTGAGGAGCGCTCAGGGCGAGCGATTTAGGAGACGCATGAGTGAGGAGCGCTCTTTGAAACCGAATTCCGCTGATCCATTGAAAGGAAGCACATGAGCGAAGCAGCAGACCGGGAATGGCTCGACTGGGATTCCTATGGCCGGGCGGTGCGGGAGTTGGCCGCGCTGGTGGCTGACGATGGCTACCGGCCGGAGATGATCTTGGCCATCGCCCGAGGCGGACTCTTCTGCGCAGGGTCGCTCGGCTATGCCCTGTCGATCAAGAACATCTACGTGATGAACTGCGAGTACTACACCGGGGTGGATGAGCGACTTCCCGTTCCAGTGATGCTGCCACCTGCCGTTGACCTGGTGGATCACCGCAACTCCAAGATCCTCATTGCCGACGACGTGGCCGACACCGGCCACACTCTCAAAATGGTCTACGACTTCTGTGTTGAGCGGGTTGGCGATGTGCGCTCCGCAGTGCTCTATGAGAAGTCGCATTCCCTGGTGAAGTGCGATTACGTGTGGAAGCGAACTGACCAGTGGATCAATTTTCCGTGGTCCACGGATCGGCCCCTGGTGAGTGCGGAAGAGGCCCGCCACAAAGTTCTCGACGCTTAGTCGTATGTCGCGGCCAGGCATTCTTGGAATTAGCGGTGTGCAAGATACGGCAACCGAGTGGTTAGACTGGCCCTTATGAGAGGTTAGGGGGTGCGTTCCCCCTGCTGCCGGAGCTAAAGAGCCGCCGGCTTGATATTGCGGAGCCGCCCATGAAAAAGGGACGCCACCGTCGTTACGAAGAAGCTCGTGCGCTGAAGCACACAAGCGACGACTTCGACGTCATGTTTGAAGAGAACGAGGATCCATGCGTCGAGTGTGGAGCCATCCCCGGTGAGGAATGCCGACTGGTGAAGGTAGGGGCGAAGCCCTGGTGCGAATACCGGGACACCCCGAGCGCTGACAGCGTTGACGAGCTATTTCCCGACTGAGCCGGTCTTCTCAAGACGAGCTATTTCCTGACAGAGCCGGTCTTGCTAAACCCGGGTCATACTCCCTCCGTCTCATCGAGGATCTCGTCGAGTCGAAGGATGTCGTCGGCCCGCACCACCCCGATGAAGGTGTCGTCGTCGTCGGTCACCGGCAATTGGTCGGTGTCGTTGGCGTCCATCTGGGCCACTGCATCGCGCAATGTCCAAGACGGACGGGCCGTGGGAAGATCGCGCCGAGCGATGTCGGCAACCAGCGTGTCGTTCCACACGTCACGTTCTAGGTCGCTCATCTGCTCCAAGCCGCACATCCCGAGATAGGTTCCACCGTCGACTACCGGCACTTCTCGTTCACGTCGACCAAGAAGATGGATGTACACCAATTCACTGACCGTGGCATCGGGGGGCACTGTGAGTGTGTCGGTGGTGAGTGCAGAGGTGAGGGGCAAGGCGAGCCGGCGTTCCACCAAGCCCTCCCGCTTGTCCAGCTGATAGGAGGCCACCGAGCTGGATCCGGCCACCAGCTGGGACACTGCGGCGGCTATGAGCGCGGGAACTACGAACACTGATGCGCCGGTGCTCTCGGCCACGAACATCACTGCGGTGATGGGCGCCCGGTACCCGGCGCCCAAGAAGGCGGCCAGCCCGAGCGTGCGGTACAGCCCGATGTCGGCCGTTCCCAAGGCTTGGCCCACGAAGCTGCCCACGATCACCCCCTGAACGGCCAGGGGAATGAACAGCCCGCCGGTGCCTCCGGCGCCCACGGTGGTGAGGGTGGCGATCACCCGAAAGGCAAGCAGGCTTCCGATGAGAAGCAGAGTGTGATCGTCGTCTTGCAGCCATTGGGTGGCCTCCACCCCAGGACCCAGGCTCAGGGGCTGGTCGAACACTGCCTCGGTCGCCACCACCAGTCCAGCCAGCACCGCCCCGCCCACCAGGATCCTGACAATTACCGGGTAGTGCTGTTCGAGTCCTTTGGCCTGGCGTACCAGCCAGGCGAATCCCCGTCCCCCGAGGCCGGCTACGAGACCAAGCAGCGCCCCCCCGCCCAGATGGATGATGCTGAGATTGCCGCTGTGGCTACCCAGATCAATAACCGGATCAGTGCCCAGAATGGCCACGTACACCAGATAACCGGAGGCCGACGCCAGCAGGGCGGGCAACAGGGCCCGGCGGGCCACGTCGTCGCGATATGGGGCCTCCAGGGCGAAGATCACCCCGGTTGCCGGGGTCTTGAACACGGCGGCGATGCCAGCAGCCGCTCCCGCGGTGAGCAGCATCTTGGCTTCCTCCCGGCGCAGCCATCGTGAAAACAGCCGCTGGGTGCTGTGGCCGACGGTGGCACCGGCGTACACCGAGGGGCCCTCCAGTCCCATCGAGCCGCCCAGGCCGATGGTGGCCACACCGGCGAGGAGCTTTGCGGGAAGCTGGGAGAGGGGGAGTCGGGGGTGGCGTTCGTGGAATGCCCGCACGTACTCGTCGGAGGTCGAAGGAGAGGTGCCCCGCCCGAGATAGCGCAAGATTGCGACGGCGGCAAACAAGCCAACGGCTGGAGCCGCCGCCTGCCACCAAAGCGGGCCCTCTAAAAGCCTCTTGAGCAGCACTTCAACGGTGAGCTGTTCAAAGCCAGCTACCAACAACCCGACGAGAGCCCCGGTGACGATGGAGAGCACCATCACGGCGGGAAAGGCCCGACGCGGTCGGAACGAGGCGAGCAACTCCACCCCTGACCGTGCGATTCGTCCCGTTAGGAGACCTTGGAGCGCTTGCATCCTGTGTGACTCACTGCCGGTATTCTACTGGCGGATGAAGTTTCGGAAGGCCGACCCCTTGCTGCGAGACCTTCGGCGGGTGCTGCCTGCCGACCGGGTGAGGGTAGCCCCCTTGGAGCGCTCGATCATGGGTCGGGACGCGTCGATCTTCGAAGGTGGCCGAGCCGGACCGGTGTGCTTCCCCAACAGTACCGAGGAGGTGCAGGGCTGCGTAGATGCCGCACGCCGCCATGGCCGTGCGGTGGTGCCCCGGGGAGCGGGGACCGGGCTGGCCGGGGGAGCGGTTCCTCTGGAAGAACCGGTGGTTGTGGTTGCCACCAAGATGAACCGCTTGCTGTCGGTGGATGCCGAACAGCGGGTGGCTTGGGTGCAGCCAGGCATGATCAACCTGGACCTCAGTCGAGCTCTTGCGCCCCATGGCCTGCATTTTGCACCCGACCCCTCCAGCCAACAGGTGTGCTCTCTGGGCGGCAATGTGGGCACCAACGCGGGCGGTCCCCATTGCCTGGCCCTCGGAGTGACCAGCGCCCATGTGCTGGCCGCCGAAGTGGTGCTGATGTCGGGCGAGGCCGTGATGCTGGGCGATGCCGACGGTTGGACCCCCGGCTTGGATCTGCGGGGGGCGTATGTGGGATCTGAGGGGATGCTTGGGATCACAACTGCCATCGCAGTACGGCTTACCCGCAACCCTCCTGCGGTGGAAACCCTGCTGTTGGCCTTCGACACGGTTGACGCGGCGGCCCAGACCGTTAGCGCGGTGATCGCCGATGGCATCGTGCCCGCGGCTATAGAAATGATGGACAAGAACATCATCTGGGCAGTGGAGAACTTCGTTGGGGCCGGGTTTCCCACCGACGCGGCCGCAGTTGTGATCGTGGAGGTGGACGGCCTTCCCGGCGGAGTAGCGGCCGAAGCTGACCGCGTGGCCGAACTTGCTGTCGAGCGAGGCGGGAGCGTGCGCAGGGCCGCCGACGACCACGAGCGCGCATTGATATGGAAGGGGCGCAAGAGCGCGTTCGGGGCCATTGCCCAGATCAAGCCCAACTACTACCTGCACGACACGGTGGTTCCCCGGACTCGGCTGGCTGAGGTGATGAACCAGGTGTACGAGATCGTCGACGAGCACGACTTGCAGGTGATGAACGTGTTCCATGCCGGTGACGGCAACCTTCATCCGCTATTGCTATACGACGGCCGGGAACCGGGGATCATGGATCGGGTGCATGCCGCCGGATCGGCGATCATTGAGGCATCGCTGGCCGTGGGCGGGGTGCTGTCGGGCGAGCACGGCATCGGCATAGAGAAACGGGACTTCATGCCACTGATGTTCAGCGAGGCCGACCTGGATGCCCAAGCGCGGTTGAGGCGAGCATTCGACCCCGAAGAGATGGCCAACCCCGGCAAGGTGCTGCCCACCGGAGCGAGCTGCGCCGACGTGAAAGCACTCGACAAGATCCCTGAAGGGGTTTGGGGATAAGTGTCCAGCCGAGAGGTGCCAGCAGATCTGGAATCGTTCGCTGCTGAGGTGGGGACGGATGGCCCGGTGGCGGTGGTCGGTGGGCGCACTCAATGGGAGATTGGGGGCCAGTGCCCGGAGGAGACCCGCTTGGTGCGGGCCCCGGTTGGAGTGCGTGGCTTTGATCCCGCCGACATGACCATTCGAGTGGGCGCCGGTACACCGGTAGAGGAACTCGACGCTGCGCTAGCCGAGGCTGGCCAACGGGCCAACTTGCCGGTATTGCCTGGAGCCACCGTGGGCGGTGTGCTGGCCGTGGGCCGCGACGACGTGCATGCTCTGGGCCGGGGGCGGCTTCGGGACGCTCTGCTGGAGGTGGTCTATGTAGCCGACGACGGTCGTCTAGTAACCGCAGGCGGCCCGACGGTGAAGAACGTATCGGGCTTCGACTTGTGCCGTTTGCTGGTGGGATCGCTGGGCACGCTGGGATTGCTCGGCGAAGTGATACTGCGCACGTGGCCCCGGCCAGCGGCGCAGCAATGGCTGGCGGGACCGTGCGATCCAGTGAGCTTGCGCCGCAGCATGTATTGGCCTTCGTCCATTCTGTGGGACGGCCAGAGGTCTTGGGTCCATTTGGAGGGCCACGAGTCCGATGTGAAGTCCGAGGCTGAACTGGCCCGCTCGCTGGGGTGTGAGCCCACTGGTGGACCGCCACCCCTGCCGGCCTATCGCGTGCCGACCGGAGCGCTGGAGGCGGGGCAGCCAACGGGCAGTTATCTGGTGCAGATCGGTACCGGGATGGCCTATGTGTCTGAGCCCCGGCCGATCCCCGCCGCCGATCCGGCAGTGGTTACCCTGCACAAACGGTTGAAATCCGAGTTCGACCCCCGAGGTCGGCTCAATCCCGGACGCGACCCGCTGGCGGCGGGATGACGGCGAAGCAATCGCTAGGAATCGGTCCCGAGGAGATGGCTTCCAGACCCGCATTGGGAATCGACACCGAAGAACTGGCCTCATGCGTGTCGTGTGGGCTGTGCTTGCCCCATTGCCCGACATTTCGAGTAACCGGCGAAGAGTGGGCCTCCCCGCGAGGGCGCATCAGCGCTATGCGCCAGGTGCAAGACCACGGCATGGCAGTCGACGAAGCCTTCTTGGCGTCGATGGACTCGTGCGTGCAGTGCCGGGGATGCGAGCCGGCCTGTCCTTCAGGGGTGCCCTTTGGCTCGATGATGGAGGCCACGCAAGCTGAATTGGCCCGACGGCGGCGCGTGGACTGGCGCCGGTGGGGATTCCGGGTTCTCGGCCATCGCAGACTGTTGAATCTGCTGTCTCGGGCGCTGGCCGTGGCCCAGCGGCTGCGGCTGGTGCCGTCCAAACGACTGGGGCTGCCCAAGATTCCCCTGGCGCAAGAGCGGCTTCGAGCGACCGGCAACGACGTATGGCTGTTCACCGGCTGCGTGATGGACGCCTGGCAACGATCAACCCATGCCGCGGTAAAGCGGCTAGTGGAGTCGGCTGGCGCCGGGGTAGCCCTGTCCGGCCCAGGCGCGGCGTGCTGCGGCGCTTTGTCGCTCCATGCTGGTTTGGAAGATCATGCCCACGCTCTGGCCGCCCGAACGATGAAGGCCTTGGAGGGATCAGCCCCGATTCTGGTGGACTCGGCCGGTTGCGGGGCTGTCCTCAAGGAGTACGGCAAGCATTTGGGCACCCCAGAGGCCGTTGCCTTCAGCGAGCGGGTGATGGACGTACATGAGTGGCTGGCGGTCCAAGCTGACCGACTGCCATCGGTAGGGGAGCAGCGGCGGACTCTGACCGTCGCCGTTCACGACCCCTGCCATCTGCGCCATGTGCAGCGAGTCCATCAGCCGGTGGCGGAAGTGTTGTCCCGCTACGCCACTGTGGTCACTCTGGACGACGAGGGCCTGTGCTGTGGGGCGGGCGGTGCCTACGCGGCCATGCAACCGGAACTTGCAGCATCGATCCGTGATCGCAAGCTGGAGGCCATCAACCGCTCCGGCGCCGATATCGTGGCCAGCGCCAATCCCGGCTGCACCATTCACTTGGCCAATGCCGGGGTGATCGTGCGCCACCCCTTGGAGATCGTGGACGAGGCAATCGACTATGACGGCTGAGCACATCCGAGAGCAGCTCGAACAGATCGCTGAGCAACTCGACGATCTGGCCATGTCAGTGCTGCGCGACGCGGTTGAAGAGGGAGCGACGACGCGGCCCGAAGAGGAGAAGAAGCTGACGCGCGCCCGCCGGTCAGTAGAGAAGGCGATCCAGATCTTGGGCTAGACGGCTACCGCGTCGTAGAGCGTGGTCCGCTGGCGCAGGGTGCGGCCCAGGGGAGCGCACAGGGCTCGGAGGTCGTCCTCGGTTACTTCTTGGCCGTGGGACGCGCCGGCAGCCCTCGAGATGTTCTCGTTGATGAGGGTGCCGCCCAAGTCGTTCACGCCGGCTTGGAGCATCTGGGCGGCGCCCGCCATGCCCAGCTTCACCCATGATGCCTGAATGTTGTGGATCCACCCGTGGTAAGCGATGCGGCCCACCGCGTGCATCAGCAATGCCTCTCGGAAGGTGGGACCCCGTCGGGATCGCTTTTGCAGGTAGATGGGGGCAGCCATGTGGACGAACGGCAGGGGGACGAATTCGGTGAACCCGCCGGTCTCCTTTTGGAGCTCACGGGTGCGGACCAGGTGGCGGGCCCAGTGGACCGGCTGCTCGACCGTGCCGAACATGATGGTCACGTTGGATCGCAGCCCGAGACCGTGAGCGGTGCGATGGGCCTCCAACCACTCGCTGGTGTCGATCTTGTCAGGGCAGATCACCGCTCGAATCTCATCGTCGAGAATCTCCGCGGCGGTGCCAGGCAGTGAGCGGAGACCGGCGTCCATCAGCCGGCGCAGGTAATCGGCCAACGGTTCTTCCAGTCGTCGGGCACCCTCGGTGACCTCCAGGGCGGTGAATCCGTGGACATGGATGTCGGGCGCCGCTTCTTTCACCGCCCGGGTGACGTCGATGTAGTAGTCACCGTCGAAGTTGGGGTGGATGCCGCCTTGCAGGCATACCTCGGTGGCGCCGGCGTCGGCCGCCTCTGCCGTGCGCTCGGCGATGTCGTCCAAGCCCAGCAGGTAGGGGTCGCCTCGCAGGTTGAGCGACAGCGGGCCCTTGGAGAATCCGCAGAACCGGCATTTGAACGTACACACGTTGGTGTAGTTGATGTTGCGGTTGGACACCCAGGTGACCTCGTCTCCCACCGCGCTTTGGCGTAGCTCGTCGGCCAGCGCAGCCACCGATCGGACCTCGGGTCCCCGAGCACCAAAAAGGGTCACGATCTCTTCGACCCCGACTTCTTGACCAGCCCGGACCCCGGCAAGCACTTCGCTTACTGCACCTCCGGTGGCAGCCCGGCCAGCCAGGACACCCATTTCAGGGGCTGTGGCCAGCAGCATCGAGGGTTGGGCATTGGCGCCAGCCGGGGTTGCGCTCTGGTCGAGCGGTGGCGCGAGCAATTGCGGCGGAGCGGCATCAGCGCCGGAGTACCAGCCGCCGTCATCGGATCGTCCCAGGCCCTCGGCATCGCTGCGGTCCAGCACTGGGAACCGCATGTCCTGGTCAAGCCATCGCTCGGAGTCGAGTGCGTACTCGGGGTACACGGTCAGCCGGGGTGCCAAGGCAAACCCCCTGGCCTCGGTGACGGCCTGCAAGCGTTCGAGAGCCGGCCACGGGCGCTCGGGGTTCACGTGGTCAGCGGTGACCGGGGAGACCCCTCCCCAGTCGTCGATACCCGCATCGAGCAGTCGACCGAAGTCGTCAGAGAGGTTGGGCGGGGCTTGAAGGTGGATCTCCTCGGGCAGGATGAGGCGAGCGAGAGCGATGGCCTCCAGATACTCGTCGCCGTCGCAGGGCGGGGCCGTGTGCATGGCCGTGCCCGGCTTGGGCAGAAAATTCTGGACGATGACCTCTTGAATGTGGCCCCAGCGCCGGTGGGAATCAGCGATTGCCTCTAGAGCGTCGACTCGGTCGGCGCGAGTTTCTCCGATCCCCACCAGGATTCCGGTGGTGAACGGGATGGCCAGTCGGCCCGCGGCCTCCAACGTGGCCAGGCGCCGATCCGGGGTCTTGTCGGGTGACCCCCGATGGCAGTCCAGGTCGGCCAGCGTCTCGAGCATCATCCCCTGCGATGGGGCGGTCTTTCGGAGCAGGGCCAGTTCCTCGGAATAGAGCGCCCCGGCGTTGGCGTGGGGGAGCAGCCCGGTCTTGTCCACCACGAGCCGGGTGGCATGGGCCAGATAGTCCACGGTGGAGGCAAATCCGTGCTGATTCAGCCACCTTGCGGCATCGGGATAGCGCAGTTCGGGGCGCTCGCCCAGAGTGAAGAGCGCTTCGTGGCAGCCGGCGGCCGCTCCTGATTCGGCGATGGCCAGCACGTCGTGATCGCTGAGGTAGGGCGACTCCAACCGAGCCGGAGGCTGGGCGAAGGTGCAGTAGCCGCACTTGTCCCGGCACAGCATGGTGAGTGGGATGAACACCTTCGGGGAATAGGTCACCCGGGCACCGTGCGCTCGATCCCGAATCTCTCGGGCCTGGGCCATGAGTTCGGCCAGGTCCAGATCCAGAAGGCTATGACTGCCGGTGGCGGTAATTGTCACCGATGGCCTTCCGTCAATCGATCGGCGGTGGTGGCCAGGCTTTCCAGCAAGTCGTCGAATGACTTCACGAAGGCTGACACCCCCTCGTCCTCCAGCCGGTCGGCCACCGCATGGAGGTCTACGCCGACATTGGCGACTCTATCCAGAATCGACTGGGCGGCGTCGGGGTCGGCATCCACGGTACGGGCCAGTGTTCCGTGGTCGGTGAACGCTTCCAGGGTGGCGTCAGGCAGCGTGTTCACAGTGTTGGGCCCGATGAGCTGATCGACATACAGAGTGTCAGGATAAGCCGGGTTCTTGGTGGAAGTGGAAGCCCACAGCGGCCTTTGCACTCGTGCCCCTCGGGCTTTCAGAGCCTCCCAGCGGGGCCCGGTGAACTGCTCTGTGAACAATTTGTAGGCCACCTGGCCTTGGGCCACCGCAGTTTGACCCCGCAGGGCCAGCGCCTCCGGAGTGCCGATGGCCTCCAGACGTCGGTCCACTTCAGTGTCGGTGCGGCTGATGAAGAAGGAGGCCACCCCGGAAACCGATGACAGGTCGCCGGGGCAAGCCTCTAGGCCGCGGAGATAGGCCTCGATCACCTCGGCGTAGCGGGACACCGAGAACAAGAGGGTCACGTTGATGCTGCGCCCTTCAGCGGTCATGGCCTCGATGGCGGGAAGGCCCTCAGCGGTCCCGGGGATCTTCACGTAGAGATTGGAGCGGTTGACGCGTCGGTGGAGCGCCCGGGCCGCGGCCAGGGTGCCATCGGTATCGCGGGCCAGCTTGGGATCGACCTCCACCGAGACGAAGCCATCCAGGCCGTCACTGGTGTCGTGTACCGGGGTGAGAGCGTCAAGGGCACCTCCGATGTCGGTGAGCACGAGCTCCCAATAGCCATCGGCAACGCTCAATCCGTCGGCCAGCAATCCGGCGAACTGCTCGTCGTACTGGCTGCCCGAAGTCATGGCCTTCTGAAAGATGCTGGGATTGGAAGTGAGTCCTCGCACGCCGCGCTCAACCCAGCGGTCCAGCTCACCGTCGTTGATCCACTCTCGGCGTAGATTGTCGAGCCATGGGCTCTGCCCGTGCTCGCGGTACAAGTCGTGGAGACTGCTCATCTTCGTTGCTCCTCGCTCTCGATCAGCGATGCCGCCTTAGCGGCTACGTTGGCCGGGTTCATCCCGAGCTTGTCGAGCACCTCCGCCCCTGGTGCCGACGCCCCGAAACGGTCGATGCCCACGGGGAGGTCTACCCACCGCTCCCAGCCCAGTGTCACTCCGGCCTCCACCGACAGCTTGGGCACTCCCGGCAAAAGCACGCCATTTTGGTAGGCCAAATCTTGCTCGGCGAACAACTCCCAACAGGGCATTGAGACGACCCGAGTGGCTATGCCCTGCTCGCTGAGTGTGGTAGCCGCGTCCACGCACACCGACACCTCGCTGCCGGTGCCCACCAGGATCACGTCGGGATCAAGGCAGTCCATCAGGGTGTAGCCGCCTTGGGGTACTCCATCTGCCGTTGCAGTCCCCTCGAGGGTGGGCACGTTCTGTCGGGTCAGGATCATGGCGCTGGGGCCATCAAGATCGACGGCCAGCCGCCATGCTTGCGCCACCTCGTTGCCGTCGGACGGACGGAACACTCGCAGGCCGGGAATGGCCCGTAGCGACATCACGTGCTCGATCGGCTGGTGGGTAGGGCCGTCCTCGCCAACGCCCACGGAATCGTGACTCCACACGAAGATGCTGTGAGCTCCCGACAACGCGGCCAAACGAACTGCGGGCCTCATATAGTCGCTGAAGACCAGGAAGGTGCCCCCTATCGGGACTACACCTCCGTGCAGGGCGGCCCCGTTGAGCACCGCACCCATGGCATGTTCTCGAATACCGAAGTAGATCTGGCGTCCGGCAGGGTGGGTCGAGCTGAGCGGTTCGGCGTCGGAGAGGCTGGTTCCGGTGTTGCCGGTGAGGTCGGCGCCGCCCGCGATCAGGCCCGGGACGACATCGGCCATGGCATTGAGGCAGGCGGAGCTGGCCTTGCGGGTGGCTACCGACTCGCCAGCGGGCCACGACGGGAGCTTGTTCTCCCAGCCGGGAAGCCCCCGACCAGCCAGGCAAGCCTCGTACTCCGAACGCTGGGGTCCAAGTGCTTCCACCTGTTGTTGCCAGGCCAACCGCTCGGAGGCACCTCGGCGACCAGCCGCCCGGTAGGCATCGAGCACGTCGTCGGGTACATAGAATGACTTGTCGGCCGGCAGCCCCATCACTGCCTTGGTGGCCGCGATCTCCTCGTCGAACAGCGAATAGCCGTGGGCCTCGTGGTTGTCGGTTTGGCCCGGGGAGGGAAAAGCGACATGACTGCGGACAATGACCATCGACGGAGCGTCGTCAACTGCCATTGCCGTTCTGATTCCTGTTTCGAGGGCATCGAGATCCTCGGCAGCCTCACCCAGGTCCACCACATGCCAGCCGTAGGCCTCGAATCGCTGGGCCGCGTCGTCAGACAGTGACAGGTCGGTCGGCCCGTCAATAGTGATCCGGTTGTCGTCGTACAGGCAGACCAGCCGGTCGAGGCGCTGATGTCCAGCCAGCGAGGCGGCCTCATGGCTGATCCCCTCGGAGAGGTCGCCATCGCTGCATAGAGCGAACACCCGGTGATCGCAGACATCGGTGCCGAAACGGTGACGCAGCCAGCGTTCGGCCAGGGCCATTCCCACCGCGTTGGCGATTCCTTGGCCTAGCGGCCCGGTCGTTACCTCCACACCCGCGGTGTGGCCGGCCTCAGGATGTCCGGGAGTGCGGCTTCCCCACTGGCGGAAGTCCCGCAGGTCGTCCAGCGTCAGCTCTTGGCCGGTCAAATGGAGCATCGAGTAGAGCAGGATGGAGGCGTGTCCGGCGCTGAGCACGAACCGGTCCCGGTCGGGCCAGGTCGGGTCGTCTGCGTCGTAGCTCATGATTCGGGTCCAAAGCACATGGGCCAGTGGTGCCATAGCCATGGCCGTCCCCTGATGCCCGGAGCGGGCTTGGTGAGGGGCGTCCATGGCAAGGCCGCGGATCACGCTGATGCCTTGGCTTTCGAGAGCGGCGGGGAACGCAGGCATAAATCGGCCGATCCTTTCAGATGGTCATGGGAAATGTCGGATGGTCATGGGAATAGCACCACCGAAGCGGTGAACCCGTGGAGGAAATTGCGGCCCCCGATCGGCCCGAGTTCGCCGGCGCAGAACATTCCGGCCACCGGCGCTCTCTCCAGAGCCTCGTGGACCACGGCCGCGTCGTGGTCGGGGCCTTCGAACAGGTGGGTCCCCCTGCCGTTGCACGTGAATACCAGGGCGGACCCAGCGGAAGCGTCAGCCATCAGCTCGCGCAGATCCTCGTCAGCGGTGGCAGCGTCCCGCACTTGGAATTGGACGGTGGTACCGACTTCGACCGAGTCGCCCACCGCCAGTGCGCCGGTTTCCTCATCGGCACCGATCAATCCCCGGATCAAAAAGTCGCCCCGGTGGAATTCCGATTTGTGCTCGTCTATGACAATGCCGATATGGAGGCCCATCGATACCAGGGCCCGGTCGGCCTCGTCTAGCGCCAAAAGGGTTTCCCGCAAGCGGTCCACCGCCGGTCGGCCTCCCATCTCCGAAACGATATTGTCCTCAGATTTGGTCACGGTGAAGGGCTGGCCAATGGGGCGACAACCCTGAGAGACAACGGTGCGAACCTTGACCTGGGGATCGAGGATGACGCCTACCGCCCCGTCGTCGTAGACCTGATGGCCCAGGACCAGGCGGTTGCCTCCCGGCCGGCCGGCGGCAGAGGCCAGACCTCCCACTACGGTCATAGGCGGTCCCGCATTCAACAGGGCATCACTGGGGAAGGTGAATGGATCGGGAACCACCAGCAGTGTTCCCTCGGCATCGGCGGGAATCCCGCCCACTGCCCAGCCATCGGGGCCTCGGACTGCTTCGAGTCGCACCGCCCGGGCGGGGCATTGGGCTGCGGCCCAAAGGGAAACCGCCGGGCGCTCCTCGACTTCGAGTGGCCCGCCGATCACCGACACCGCGGTGGTGCCGATGAGAACAGACGGTGCCAAGACCTGGTGGATGGCATCGGCAATTTCGTTGATCGCTTCCTGGTGGGAGGCCGAGGTGAACAGCACGGCTAAGTCTGGGGAGGATCCCACCGCTTCGAGGATCTCGCCGATTACCTCACCCGCGGCGTTAGCCGAGTCAGGATGCTCGGATAAAGCGGCCCCATACCTGCTCACTACCTGCACGCTAGTCCGACGGCGCGCTCTGTCAGCGGAAAAAACGCTGCGTTACACAAATGGGGGGAGGCTCTTCGTCAAACCTGAACAGATGTTGTGGAGCGAGAGGCCAGCGCGTCGACGTCGGCATGGCGAATTTGAGCCAAACCGAGCCAGCTGGCCATGCAGATGAACCACCAGCCGAGGTCGAATTGGTGCCAACGTCGGGCGAAGCGAGCCGATGTTGGGGCGGCATGGTGGTTGTTGTGGTAGCCCTCGCCGCAGGTGAGCCAGGCCAACCAGGTGACGTTGGTGGCGCTGTTGTCGAACGGCCGGCGGCCGAATGTGTGGGCCACCCCGTTTACCGAGCCGCCCAAGCCGATATAGCCCACGGTATGGACCGCTGAGGCCACTAGACCGGGCACCCAGCCCAGCCACAACACCAGAATGGCGACTCCCAAGGCCAAACCGATGATCCCCCGGTTTAGCAGGATGCGGTCGGGCAGGGTGATGGGGATGTCTTTGGCGTAGCGCTCGGTGGTGCGGGGGTCGCGGGCCGATCGCCGATAGAGGGCGGCATTGGTGAGCTGCACGCGAAGCCAGCCCAACCGGGCTGGTGAGTGGGGGTCTTCAGGGGCATCGGTGTACGCATGGTGCTTGCGGTGGACTGCGGCCCACTGCCGGGCTGAGATTCCGGTCGCCATCCAGAGGAACACTTTGAAGAAGCTGCGAATGGTGGGATGCATCTGAACAGCCTTATGGGCCAGGTCCCGGTGCAAATACACGGTGGTGGCGAGATTGGCCAGCTGGGTAAGGGCGAGGCCTACCGCAATCGCGATCACTATCTGCACGAGTTGAACTCCCAATGGGTTAGGACCGGCTGCTGATAACAACAACCACGGATGTGACCCTAGAGGACAGAGGGGGGTTACATGAAGGTTGAACGCCCCAGAACCTAGTGCCTAACGCTGAGGCGTCAGGGTGAGAAAGAGAGAGACAGGCAAGTAGCGTGTTCGGGGTGGGGGTGTTGTCGGAGTTCGAGTCGAAGCAGCTTCTCGCTCGCCATGGCGTTGCCGTGAGCAGAGACAAACTGGCGCACTCAGCCGACGAGGCGGTGGCCGCAGCGGTCGAAATCGGCGGTCCGGTGGCGGTAAAGCTGTGCGGCTCGTCGCTGGCACACAAGAGCGAACGGGGGTTGGTGCGGCTGGGTCTCGACAACTCTGCTGCGGTGCGCACCGCAGCCGACGAGCTGCTGGCCGCAGCCGTCGAAGACGACGGCGAGGTGGCCCTGCTGGTATCGGAGATGGTTGCCGGGTATCGAGAGTTCATTGCCGGCGTAGTACACACTGAGCAGTTCGGTCCCGCGCTCATGCTCGGTTTGGGAGGGGTTCTGGCCGAAGCAGTGGGGGAGGCAGTGTTCCGGCTTCTTCCGGTGAGCGAGGCCGACTGCAAGGACATGATCGAAGACTTGGACATCCCTGCCCTCATGGCTCCGCTCCGGGGCGAACCTGCGGTGGACCAGGGTGCGTTGGTGGACTCGTTGTTGGGCTTGGCTCACGCGGGGGGAGGGGAAGGTGTCGAGGCCATCGATGTAAATCCCCTGGTGATCCGGGACGGGTTGCCGGTGGCTGTAGACGCTCTGGTGGTGACGACGGGCTCATGAGTCGACCACCGTTAGATCTTCTATTCAACCCCCAGGGCATCGTGGTAGCTGGCGCGTCCACCCATCCAGGCAAGTTCGGATTCGTTGCTCTTCACAACGTGTTGGCCGGAGGATTCGACGGGCCGGTCTTCGCCACCAACCCCGATCAACCCAGCATTTTGGGAGTCGACGCATTGGAGTCGGTCGCCGATATACCTGAGGGGGCAGCCGACCTGGTCTTCGTCTGCACTCCGCCCCACACATGCTCTGAGATCTTGAGATCGGCGGCCAGCAGAGGGATTGGCGCAGCATTCGTTGCCTCAGGCGGCTTTCGGGAAGCAGGTTCCGAAGGGGCTCGAGCCGAAGAGGAACTGGTGCAACTGGCCCGGTCGCTGGGCATGGTGGTGGCGGGGCCGAATGGGCAGGGGCTGATTTCCAATCCGGCCAAGCTGGCCGCCCAGATCGTGGCGCCCATTCCGCCCCCCGGGCCGATTGCAGTAGCCAGCCAGTCGGGCAATCTGGTCTCGGCGTTCATGAACTACGCGGCACAGAGCGGGGTCGGCATCAGCCGAGCGGTGAGTGCGGGAAACGCCGCCATGTTGGGAGTGGTGGACTATCTGGGGTGGTTTGCTAGCGATCCCCACACCAAGGCCATGGCTGCCTACGTCGAAGGAGTAGAAGACGGCCCAGCATTTTCCGCAGCTATCAAGAGAGTGGCCGCGGCAAAGCCGGTCGTACTGGTCAAAGGGGGAACCACCCCGCGGGGAGCGCAGGCCGCAGCCAGCCACACGGGTGCGCTGGCGACCGACGATCGGATTTTCGACGGGATGGTGCGCCAGAGCGGTGCGGTACGGGCTCAAACCATCGAAGAGGCCCATGACGCAGTAGCCGCCTTCGCCACCCAGCCCCTTCCTGCGGGGCCCCGTACTCTGGTGCTGTCCAGCGCGGGCGGATGGGGTGTTATCGCCGCTGACGCGCTCTCGAAGTCGAAACTTGAGTTGATTTCCCTCCCCGCTGACTTGAAGGAGGCCATCGATGGGTTGGTACCGCCCCGATGGAGTCGCAGCAATCCGATCGACCTGGCTGGGGGCGAGAGCCGCGACACCATTCCCGAGGTCATAGACCTAGTTGCCGATCATCCAGAAGTCGACGCGGTGATTTATTTGGGTATGGGCATTCAGGCCAATACTGCGTCCCACTTGCGGTCGGGCCCGTACTTCGAGGCGGCCGAACTGGCCCGTATATGTGAGTACCATGAGCGCCAGGACAGCCGCTTCGCCCAAGCCGCAGCCGATGCCTCCGCTCGAACTGGCAAGCCCATTTTGGCCGCGACCGAACTGGGGATAACCCAGCCCGACAACGCCGGGCCGGCCACGCTGGCTGCCCAGGGCAGCTATTGCTTTCCTTCCGCTGACCGGGCGGTGAGGGCCTTGCACCACCTGTGGTGGTACGCCCGCTGGCGCAAGCGCCTCCTAGGATAATTCCAGTGCGCCGAATCGTGATGCCCGTTCTGCTGCTTGTGGTTGCCCTTGCCGCGCTATTCGGCTCGAACCAACTCAGCGACCAGCTTCATGACGATCTGGGTGAGGTGGCCACTGACGACACTGTTCCACCGGGTGTGGGCACTCCTTTGGTCTCCACCCGCCGTCTCACCTCCATGCTGGCCCCGTCGCTCACCGAGCCTGACTTCTTCGACACTTTGGACGAATTGATGGCTAGCTCCCCCGTCTCTGCATGCCTCCATGTGGCTCAGAATGGAAGCTCCTTTGATCCTCGCGAGAACGGTTACACCAACACCCCGGTTTCACCTTCTGATGCCACCTTGCTGCTCACCCTGGCCACGGCTCACCAGACCTTGGGACCTGATCACACCTTTACAACCTCGGTCCAGTCGGTCGTTCCGATGGAGGGCGGCGTGATCAACGGAGATGTCTACCTAGTCGGTGGAGGCGACCCCTTGTTGTTGACCCGCGAGTTTGCTGCCACCCTGGAATTGGGCCAGAACCAACTCCGCACTCCCATCGAGGAACTGGCTCAGGATCTAGTGGACGATGGCTTGGCTCTGGTGACAGGTGCGGTGGTTGGCGACGCAACTCGCTATGACGACCTGTTCTACGGTTCTTGGCCGGAGGAGACCATTGAGTCCCAGAACATCGGCACCCTGCTGGCTTTGCAATTCGACGACGGCTGGCGGCAGTTCCCGGTTTCGGATCCAGAGTTAGAAGCTGAAGAGACCGCGGCTCAAGCCAATGAGGAGGTGGTTGGTCATTTAGTCGCGGACGATCCCCCGTGGTATGCCGCGGCGCTGTTCGACGACATGCTTGAGGCGCGGGACGTGGTCATACGCCGCACCCCTCGCTCGGAGGGAGTACCGGAGGGAGAAGAGCTCTACATTCTGGCGTCAATCGAGTCAGCTCCGCTTTCTGCCTACTATCGGCAGATTCTCGACAACCGGGATATCGAGACTATCGAGATGCTGATCAAGGAAATCGGATGGGTCACCACGGGGGTGGGCAGTACCCAAGCCGGACTTCAGGCGATGAACAACACGCTGGCCAGAGTCGGGGTCAACTCCGATCAGTTCCAACCACTCAGATTCGATGACGGCTCAGGACTTGATCCGGACAATGTGGCCACCTGCCCGGTGTTCACGGCACTCCTAGACAGCAATGAGTACGCCCCGCTGTTCCGCGAGTTGCTGCCCACCGCCGCCGAGGCCGGACCGCTTCAGAGCCGATTCACCAGCGTCGAGAACCCCGGGCGGATCAGAGCGCTGTCAGGCGGGACATCGGGCACTTCGGTGATGATGGGGTATATCGACATCGGCCGTGGCCAAGAGTTGACCTTTGCTTTCATCGCCAACCAGCAGGGCCCGCCGAACAACCAGGCTCTGAAGGAACTTGAGAGCCGTGTCGTCGGCCATTTGGCCAGCCTGGAAGCGAAGCCGACCCTCGACGACATCCAACTAGCACCACTTCGGCTCGGCTGACGTCGACGCGGGATCACGCCAACATGACCGAGGCAACCACGATGCCCATGTTCCCACTGGGGATGGTGCTGTTGCCCACCATGGTGGTGCCGATCCATGTGTTCGAGCCCCGGTACCGGCAGATGACAAGAGACTGCCTGGACGGCGACCGAGAGTTCGGGGTGGTGCTCATCGAGCGGGGCAGCGAGGTCGGGGGTGGTGATACCCGCACCTATGCCGGAACGGTGGCCAAGATCATCGACGCCCAAGAGTTTCCCGATGGCCGCTGGGGCCTCATGGTCGGGGGTACACGCCGGGTTCAAGTTTCCCACTGGCTAGAGGATGACCCCTATCCTCGGGCCGAAGTCCAAGATTGGCCCGACACCGGCCAAGTCAACGATGAAGACGCAGCCCGCCAGCTGCCCTCAGTGGTGGCGCAGTGGCGCCGGGTGCTGGCATTGCAATCAGAATTGGGGGCTCCCGGGCCTCCCGCCGACTTCGAGATATCTGAGGATCCCTCGACTGCGGTCTGGCAGCTCTCGGCTCTCTCTCCGATGGGGCCGCTCGACCGACAGAAGCTGCTAACCGCAGATAATGCGACTTTCCGCTTGGGCCTGTTGGCTGAACTTCTGTCTGACGCCGAAGAGGTCATTCGAGCCAGAATCGAAATGGGGTAGCGGGAACCACCCGGGTAGGCTGAGCGGTTGCAGGAGGAGCCCGTGTCCAAACGTTCAAGAGCTGCCCGAAAGGGGAATTCGCCCAACGCAACGTTGGCCGAATTGAAGACGCTGCTCATCGGCTATGGCCGACAGGAGATCGTCACGCCGCTCACCCACTTGGGGAAGACGCTCAAGCTCGGCGTACTCGGCGCGCTGAGCATCGGGATCGGGCTGATCTTCCTGACCATTGCCGGATTGCGCCTGCTCCAAACCGAGGCCTCTGGGGTGTTCGGCGGCAACATGAGCGCCCTGCCCTATGTAGTTGTGCTGGTCGGACTGCTTGTCGTTCTGGCCAGCATGTTCGCGCTCAGAAGCCAAGCATCGAGAGGAGACCGTTCGTGAGCGATCTGGATTTGGGCCGCGAGGCGATAAACAGAGACGACATCCAGGCCAAGTTCGAAGAACTGAAGCACAGTTTGGACGGCACCGCAGAGGCGGCCCGCACTCCGGCGCTGGCCGGGGGAATAGTGGTGTTGGCCGTGCTGGTTGCGTTGGCATTCATGTTGGGGCGTCGCCGCGGGCGGGCCAGCCGGACTGTGGTCGAAGTCCGCCGGGTCTGATCGGATGCCAGATCCTCTGGGGTACTTGCGTCGACAGGCCATCAGGCGTGGCGTAGTGGGCGGGAGCCGGGCGTGGCTCATCTTGGGCGGGGCGGTTTGGGGGGTCCGACTCTTGCGTCGGATGGCGAGCACCCGTCAGATGCGAAAGGTGTTGTCCCAGGAACTGCGGCCCGGCGAGAGCCTGATTATCTCCCATCTTTCAGACGAATCGCAGTGAGCCGGGCGCTCGAAGCCGGCGAGTTGGTCTTGCTGACCGACCGAAAGGGTCGCCGTTATCTGCTCACACTGGTCGAGGGCGGTGAATTCCACACCCACGCGGGGTCGGTGGCTCACGACGAGCTGATCGGGGGCCCCGAGGGAACGCAGGTACGTACGACCCGTAATGCTGAGCTGACCGTCTGGCGCCCCACCCTCCGCGACTATGTGCTGAAGATGCCCCGTGGAGCACAGGTGGTGTACCCCAAGGACAGCGCGGCCATCTTGATGCACGCCGACGTCTTCCCTGGTGCTCGGGTACTGGAATCAGGAGTGGGATCGGGGGCGCTGTCGCTGAGCCTGCTGAGAGCTGGAGCGGTGGTGGTGGGCTATGAGGTCAGAGAGGACTTCGCCCAACAGGCGGTCGAGAACGTAACCGGCTTTCTCGGCGCGAAGGCCGCTGATCGCTTCCAGGTGGAAATCAGGGACTGTTACCAGGGAATCGACGCCGAGGGCTTGGATCGGATTGTGCTCGACCTGCCAGAGCCTTGGCGGGTGGTGCCCCACGCGGCTGCTTCACTGTGTCCCGGCGGGATCCTGGTGGCCTACACCCCGAGCATCATTCAGGCAGTGCAACTGCGAGAAGCCTGCGACTCCGGACCTTGGGCCTTTGCTTCCACCATGGAAGTCCTTCATCGTGGCTGGCACATCAAAGGCGACGCGGTCAGGCCCGAGCATCGCATGGTGGGCCACACCGGGTTTGTGACTGCTGCCCGTCGACTCGCTGATTAGGAGGGGAATCTAGAGGAGAGGCTCAGACCTCGATGAAGATGCACTCCCCAGGGCATTCCTCGGCTGACTCGATGGTGGCCTCTTCCTGCCCTTCGGGCACGATGGCCAGCCCTTCGACGCCGCCCGGCTCGCTGAAGACCTTGTCGCCTTCTTTCACGTAGGCAAGACCGTCATCGAGCAGAGTGAAGACATCGGGGGCGATCTCTTCGCAGAGACCGTCACCAGTGCAGAGATCTTGATCGATCCAGACCTTCATTTGCATCGGTGCAGTGGCCCTTTCATTACAGGCAGCGGACGGCAAGCATGGTAGACGCTGGGTGGGCCTTCAGTGTAACCGACCGGAAGTCGACCTTGGCCATACAGCGGAAATTGAATAAAGCGCGTGTAAAGTCGCGTTGGTATGACAGACGGCGACGCAGCGGCAGATACAGGTATCGCACCAGAGGAGTCTTCTCCAGCCGAGCAAGCAGATATCGCACCAGAGGAGTCTTCTCCAGCCGAGCAGGTAGCAGCGCTTGAAGAAGAGATTGCCGTTCTCCGCCAGCGGCTTCAGGATGCCCCCAAGCGAGTCCGCACCCTAGAAGAGCGGCTCTTGGAGACCAAGGGACAGCTGGCCAAGGCTGTCTCCCAGAACGAGAAGCTCACCTATACCCTTCGCGAAGCCCGTGAGCACATTTCCGCCCTGCGGGATGAGGTGGACAAGCTCACCCAGCCCCCGTCGGCGTACGGGACTCTATTGGGTCGCAACGAGGACGGGACGGTGGATGTGTTCTCGGGGGGTCGCAAGATGCGGGTCGCCCTCCATCCCGAGATCGAGTCTGAGGAGCTGAGCCGGGGACAGGAGGTTGTTCTGAACGAATCGCTGAACGTCGTTCTTTCCCGGGTGGGCGATGGCACCGGCGAAGTGGTGACCATCAAGGAGGTATTGGCCGGCGGTCTGCGGGCGCTCATTGTCGGTCGGGCCGACGAGGAGCGCGTGGTGGAGTTGGCCACCGAGATGATCGACCAGCCGCTCAAGAGCGGGGACACTGCGCTTATGGACTCTCGCTCGGGTCTGCTCGTTGAGCGCCTGCCCCGGCCCGAAGTAGAAGACCTCGTGCTAGAGGAAGTTCCCGATATCACCTACGAGCAGGTCGGTGGCTTGGACGAGCAGATCGAGCAGATCACCGATGCGGTTGAGCTCCCCTTCGTTCACCAGGATCTGTTCGCCGAGTACCAGTTGCCTGCACCCAAGGGCATCTTGTTGTACGGGCCGCCGGGTTGCGGCAAGACCTTGATCGCCAAGGCGGTGGCCAACTCCCTGGCCAGCAAAGTGGCCGACATGAGCTCGGACCGGGAAGCACGCTCCTATTTCTTGAATATCAAGGGTCCGGAACTGCTGAACAAGTACGTGGGTGAGACCGAGCGCCAGATCCGTCTGGTGTTCCAACGGGCTCGGGAGAAGTCGGCCGAGGGTTGGCCGGTGATCGTGTTCTTCGACGAGATGGAGTCTCTCTTCCGAACCCGGGGCACCGGGATCAGCTCTGATATGGAGTCCACCGTGGTGCCCCAGCTCTTGGCCGAGATCGACGGGGTGGAGACTCTGCGGAATGTGATCGTGATCGGCGCTTCGAACCGGGAAGACCTCATCGACCCGGCGATTCTGAGGCCGGGGCGTCTAGATGTGAAGATCAAGATCCAGCGTCCCGACGCCGACGCGGCCTGCGCCATTTTCTCCCGCTATCTCACCTCCGAGCTGCCGATCGCCGCCGAGATGGTGGAAGGTCTTGGCGGCGGCGACCCCGACAAGGCCATCCAGGCCATGATTGAGCAGACCGTGACCGAGATGTTCTTGGAAGAGGAGCGCAACCAGTTCTTGGAGGTCACCTACCAGAACGGTGACAAAGAGATCATGTACTTCAAGGACTTTGCTTCCGGAGCCATGATCGAGAACGTGGTACGGCGGGCCAAGAAGCTGGCTATCAAGCGTTTGTTGGCCGGCGGTGCGCCGGGCATCCACGTCACCGACCTGCTGAAGTCGGTGAATCAGGAGTATCGGGAGCACGAGGATCTGCCCAACACCACCAACCCCGACGACTGGGCCAAGATCTCGGGCAAGAAGGGGGAGCGAATCGTGTTCGTCCGCACGCTCTTGTCCGACGAGGAGTCGAGCCAGGGCGGGCGCTCCATAGAGGCCATCGGCCCCGGCCAATACCTCTGAGCCCCAGACCCACCCCCTAAGTCATGTAGCGTGCCCTGCATGGCGGTTCCCAAGATCTGCGGCATCGAGACCGAGTTCGGGATCGCACACACCGGCACCGACGACGCCAATCCGATTGCGGCTTCGTCCCTGCTCATCAACTCCTATCTGTCCGAAGTTGAGCGCACGGGGGAGGGTGGACCGGCTGCCGGAGTGACCTGGGATTTCGAAGACGAGATGCCGGGCAATGACATCCGGGGTATTGCTCCTTTGGGGTCGCTGGCCCCCGAGATCGAGACCCATTTGGTGAATGCCGTGCTTACCAACGGAGCTCGCTACTACGTGGACCATGCTCATCCCGAGTTGTCCACCCCCGAGTGCAGCAATGCCTTGGACGTGACTCGCTACGACAAGGCCGCCGAACTGATTCTCAGGCGCTCCATGGAAGCGGCCGCCCAGATACTGCCCCCGGGCCAAGAGCTCGTGGTGTACAAGAACAATTCCGACGGCAAGGGCAACAGCTATGGGTGCCATGAGAACTACCTCATGGCGCGCGCCACTCCTTTTTCCCAGATAGTGGTCCATGCCACCGCCCATTTGGTGACTCGCCAGATCTTCACCGGCTCGGGCAAAGTGGGCTCCGAGGCACCTGGTCTGACTACCGAAGACGTCCCGTTCCAGATCACCCAGCGGGCCGATTTCTTTGAGGAGGAGGTGGGGCTGGAAACCACCCTCAAACGCCCCATCATCAACACCCGGGACGAGCCTCACGCCGATGCCCGGCACTATCGCCGCCTTCACGTGATCGCCGGTGACGCCAACATGTCGGAGGTGGCGACCTTCCTCAAGGTGGGAACCACTGCCATTGTCCTGGCCATGGTGGAGGACAACGTCTTGCCCCGGGAGTTCCGCTTTCGAATGCCAGTGCTCGCCATGCGGCAGGTGTCCTACGACCTGAGCCTGGCCAAACCCCTGGAGCTGGCCGATGGAACTTCTGCCACTGCGCTGGAGATCCAGTGGGACCTGTTGGACCAGGCCCGGAAATATGCCGACAGCCATGGGCTCGACACAGTGGGCGGCTCGGTGGGCGAGATGGTTATCGACCGGTGGGAGCAGGTCTTGGCCGGTCTGGAAGCCGATCCGCTAACCCTGGCCGGCCAGCTTGACTGGGTGGCGAAGTATCGGCTGATCCAGGGCTTGGCCCGGCGCCACGACCTGCGCCCTGACGATGCTCGGTTGGCCGCACTCGACCTCCAGTACCACGACTTGCGGCCCGAGCGGTCGGTTGCGGCCAGGGCGGGGTTGGAATCGTTGATCTCCGCCGACGGCGCGCAAGCAGCCATCACCGAGCCGCCATTGGACACTCGGGCCTTTTTTCGAGGCCAGTGCCTCAAACGATGGGCGTCCAGCATTGTGGCCGCCAACTGGGACTCGATCGTGTTCGATGTGGGCGACGAGCCGCTGCGGCGGGTGCCCATGATGGAGCCCTCCCGGGGAACCGCTGACCATGTCGGTCAACTCTTGGCTGACTGCGACACCGCTGCTGATCTGTTGAATCGGCTAAGAGAATCAGGCACCCGCTGAAGCGCCACCGCGAATTGCCCTCACCTTGGTGTGGGCGCGATATCGTGATCCACACGAACCCGGGCATGAGGGGAATGAGATGGCGGAAAGAGAGCAGATCAAGAAACCGGCGCCTCAACGCGAGCAGACTGAAGTTGAAGACGCTCCGGCGGCCTCAGAACAAGTCGAGGAGTTGAAGGCCGAACTCGACGACCTCCTGGATGAGATCGACGAGGTGTTGGAGACCAATGCCGAGGACTTCGTCAAGTCATATATCCAGAAGGGCGGGCAGTAGCCCTTTGTGGCAGCCCATCGCTTGGACCGGCGCGGTTTAGACCTCATCGCGGTAGTCTGCCAATTGTGACGTTGCCCCTATTTGAAGCCGGGGGCGACCCGGGCCCCAACTTTGCGGCTTTGCTTCGCTCCACCGGGTTGGCGCCGCCCGATCCCGACGTCCCGGCTGCCGATCTGGCTATAACTCATGCCACCACCGTGGTCGCCATTCGCTGCCAGCAGGGAGTGGTGATGGCGGGGGACCGTCGAGCCACTGCAGGGCACCTCATCAGCCATCGCACGATTGAGAAGGTCTTCCCCGCCGACCGGCATTCCGGGGTGGCCATCGCCGGGGCTGCCGGACCGGCCATGGAGATGGTTCGGCTGTTCCAGTTGCAGCTTGAGCACTATGAGAAGGTGGAGGGCAAGGGTCTCAGCCTGGACGGAAAGGCCAATCAGCTGGGCATGATGGTTCGGAACAACTTGTCCGCGGCCATGCAGGGGTTTGCCGTGGTCCCGCTGTTTGCCGGCTACGACACAACTCGAGAAGTCGGTCGGCTGTTCCAGTACGACGTGACCGGAGGCCGCTACGAAGAGCGGGAATACGCGGTCGGGGGTTCCGGAAGCCTGCATGCAGGAACGGTGATCAAATTGGGCTACCGACCTGGCGCTGATGCCGATGAGATGATTGATTTGGCGGTGTCGGCTCTGTTCCGCACCGCAGAGGAGGACTCCGCCACCGGCGGTCCCGATTTGGTGCGGGGCATATACCCGGTGGTGGCGGTTATAGGTGCCGAAGGGTTCGAGCGAGTGGCCGATGCCGATGTGGAGGCACGGTTCCGGGATCTCCTGGCCAGTTTGGAGAGCCGGGGGGGTGATTCCGAATGACCATGCCCTTCTACGTCGCGCCCGAGCAGCTGATGAAGGATCGGGCTGACTTTGCCCGCAAGGGAATCGCCCGAGGTCGGGCCCTGACTGCGCTCAGCATCAGCAACGGCATTTTGATCTGCGCGGAGAATCGGTCGAACACGTTGCGCAAGGTGAGCGAGATCTACGATCGGATCGCATTCGCCGGTGTCGGCCGCTACAACGAGTTTGATCAGCTCCGTATCGCCGGCGTGCGCCATGCCGACCTCAAGGGCTACACCTACAGCCGCGA
>JAJEIJ010000015.1:0-77346 GCA_022827725.1 Acidimicrobiia bacterium | reverse complement strand
CCTCCGAGCTGTCGCTGCACTACTGTCGTTCACTGAGCCTCCGTTCGCAGTCCGGGATCACAACAGACCCACACTGCCACGGAGGCTCAACCCATCAAAGGACCCGAACCGTCAACAAGGTCCATGGGCATTACACCTAGGTAATCGCATCACCGTCTACGAGGGAGATGCACTCCAACTCCTCACAAGACTACCCAGCTATACCGATATGCCGGCATTCATCTACGCCGATCCTCCCTACCTGAGGAAATCCACAGACCTGTATCTGAATACGATGTCTTTAACCCGCCACCGGCAACTGGCAGACGCACTTCTGTCAAGCCCCAATAGCTGGATGGTGAGCTACGACGCCGATCCCCTTGTCAAAAAAGAGTTGTATCCCCACTCGCGAATCCTGCGATTCAGCCTGCGCCACAGTGCAGGCCAGCCACACCTTGGAAGAGAGGTCATCGCTTTTTCCCTCGATTGCGAACTCGGTAACGCAAAGGCCTGTCTAAAGGGTGCTAGATGGCTGAGGAGAGAAGACAAAATGCTAGCGGTGAAAGAACCGCCCTCCATCTGACACGCCTGCACTAACTGAATTCGTGAATTAATGGACACAAGACAACCCACATAGACCCATTCTAAAGTTGGACTAAGAAACTTGATCGGCCAGCAACACTAAGGATTCTCCTTCTTTGCAGCAACAGTCTCGAGTGCATTTGTAAGACTTACCATCCAAGCAGTTTCACAGCTGCGCCTATACACAGCGCGGCTTAACTACTAGGTCACCTGAAGTCAATCATTAGGATTTTCGAGTCCTTCAACTATTATCCTCTTCACGAACGCAGACACCTCTAATCCCTCTTCCGTGCTAGCTTGCACCAAATGATCAAATTCTACTGCTTCCTTTTCGCCCTGCCATGTTATGTCTAATCGTCTTGCAGGTACTGTCGCGACATGCTTATATGCTCTATCTGGAATAGCCCAATAGCAAGATTCACAAATTTCGATTACGCGGTTCTCCCAGTTTGGACAGGACTCACACTCCCATGACTTTGCACGGTTCATTGCCGCACTGACAGGCATGAAGTCAGCAACATCAAAAGGGGACTTCGGATCCCCTGAAATACGGAAGGGAATTCGATGATCAATCTGAACTTCTCTGGGAGTTAAAGCCGATCCGGTAAAAATGTCAATGGTACCGTAGTGGTCTAGCACTTGTTTTCGGAACTTCTTTGAAATTGCAATTCTTCCCCGTGATGATTGATCAAGTTGGTCCAAATTATCAGGAAACCTATAATGCCCTATTTGCTTGCCATCTATTACCCTCGTGACAGTTTTGAGAGGAATGCCTCGATCACGAACATCCGCAGCTGCCCGAGGTGGATGTTCATATCCCAATTCTGACAACTGCAACGTTGTGATGTAACCATTGTCGAGAATATGTTCCACCACAACTCTGCTCCGACCAGCAGTTCGCTCAATCAATTTATCGACCAATTCAGGCGTGAGGTCGTCTCGTGTTGGACCCTTAACTTGCTCTGACATAGTCTTCCGAAGCAAAATCAATGGTCATCTGATTAGCGTCCCTGTCCTCAATACATGACTTAGAAGTTTGAAGGTGTTTAGAAAGATATAAGGCCTCTAAGGTTCGCTCATCCTTACCTTGCAGAGTTGACGTTGCTGAGCGTCCAGCTGCAATGTTGACTCGTTCAAGGTTCAGCACAGAGGGAAGTGGCGTTCCGTATATTTTGTCACCTGTTTGACCGTCGTAGGAGAGCAGAAATGGAATCTCCCTATTATTCAGATCATGGAGAAAATCCTCAAATTCCTTGCGACATACTGTAGTAGCATATCTTGAGTCTCTTTGCTTTGACACTCCTTCATATGGTGGATCCATATACCATACTTGGCCCGGTTCATATTTGTTGACCAAATCACGATAATCAATAGATGACGTTTGAGTACACTCGCTCATAACTGCAGAGATTGCCCTCAAACGTTTAGCTAAGGCATCTGGTCGAACGCCGAGGCGACGATTATCAGGACTTTGATTAAACTCCCCTGTCGAGTTATACCGAATCGCCCCTTTCACTGCTCTGGACAGTAGGTAGAGTAAGTCAACTGGCTCAGGTGAACTATTGAATCTCTTCCTTACTATGCTGTAAAATTCCCTTGGATTATATTTCTGTGACTCCCAAATTGCAGCATATTCATTAATCAAATTGTCAGTGTCGCTCAATATTGCATTCCATAAGTCGATAAGCGGTGTGTTTACGTCGTTCAACCAAAATGATTTGATTCTCCCCTCCATGGCGGCCCTTATGGAAACTGCAGCAGAACCAGCAAAAGGCTCTACAAGCGACGAATAACTCTGCACATCTAACCTAGAGAGGATTGCAGAGGCAATAATTCGTTTGGACCCTTGGTATTGGAAGGGTTGTGGCGCATCCCTCAAACGCATTATCTCTTCTCCATGCGATTCTGAGACTTGCGGTCGGCAAACGTCACCATATCAGCAGCTAGTGACACTTCCCGGTCATTGGTGGCGGCGGTCTTCGAAGTTTTCGGGGAGGTCTATGGGGGGGTCGGGGAGTTTGGTGATGTCTCTGCTGGCCAGGAGGGCCTCGAAGCCCTCGGGGTCGGCGGCCCAGGAGGCGGCGTCTCCCATCATCACCTCGAAGAGCTCTACGCCGTCGGGGCCGGCGGTCAGCGGGCCTAGGGCGGCGCCGTGAGGGAGCTCAATGTGGGTGCCGGCTGGGCAGTGGACATCGCCGCACATGAGATCGCCGCTCAGCACGTACATCACCTGGGGGGAGTGGTGGCCGTGGCGATGCACGGTCATCCCCGGATCCCAACGGGCCCACATCGACAGGTACTGCTTGCCGTGGCTGCCGAAGGTGAACCACTTCTCCCACACCGACTTCTGCCCGTCGGGGTGCATTTGGGTGCGGACTTGCTGGGTCTTCAAATCCTCGTCGTCGAGGTGGCGGAAGATGGGCTCCACGCCGGGAACCTCATGGGGAGATGCCACTGCTCAGCCCACTCCCGCAGGCACCTTGGGCACATAAGTCGAGGGGTCGTACTCGTAGGTGGTGGCCTCGATGAACTCGTCGGGCAGGTAGCCCTCGGGGAACCGGTACAGGTCGATGGAGTTGTCCCACAGGATCTTGCGCTTGGACTCGTCTGATATCTTGGGCAGGTCCAAGAACGACTGCACCGCCTCCGGATACTTGGAGTCGGGATGGGGGTAGTCGCTCTCCCACACGATCTTTTCGTCGCCCAGCTCCTCGATCACGTGGTACACGAGGTACTCGTCGGGCTCCACCGAGATGAAGCAGTTGTCCTGGAAATACTCCTGAGGCGACTTGGTGAGCCCCGGCTTCTCGTAATCGCCCGACAGCTCGATGTGCTCCTCCATGCGCCACAGCCACCACGGCAGCCAAGCGCAGTTGGCCTCCATATAGGCCACCCGCAGCCGGGGGAACCGCTCGAAGACCCCGTTGCAGATCATCGACAGCATGGCCATCTGGGCCTCGTGGGGATGACAGACGGTGTGCCACTCGGTGAACGTCTCGAACCGGTCGGCGCCGGCTGATGATCCGTTGTGGCCCATGAAGTCGTGGGTGGCGAATGCGCAGTCCAGGTCTTGGAGCAGCTCGTACATAGGGTCGTAGTAGGGGTCGCCCAGCATCCGGCGGTTGAACATGTTGGGCCGGGCGAAGAAGCACCGGGTGCCCAAATGGTCGTAGGCGTACTGGATCTCCTCCACCGCCCTGTGCACGTCGTTCATCACCACCGGTCCTGAGGCGATGACCCGCCCGCCAGACATCTCCCGCATCTCCTGGCCCCAGCGGTTGTAGGCCCGGCACATGGCGGCCTGGAGTTCGGGGTCCATGCCGTCGGACCAAAGGTCGTAGCCGGGGCCGTAGATCACCATGAAGTCCATGCCGTCCAACGGCATGGCCTGGGCCACGGCGTCGCCAGGGAAGCCGTTGTCCACCACAGCCTGGCCGTATTTTTCCCGCATTACGTCGTAGGTCCAGTTCACCGCTTCCATGAAGTCGCCGTAGATGGTGACCCGGCTCTGGGTATAGCGGCCGTCCACGGTGGCCGGGCGGAACGCCTCCCGGCCGGGGACCTCCTTCCAGCCCACCCGGTGCTGGAACTTCTGATCCAAGAACCGCTCCCACAGGTTCTTGGGCTCCACCACGTGCCCGTCGGCGTCAAAGACTTTGTACCCGTGCCGCATATCCGGCTCTCCTCGGTTGCTGCTGGATGTCAGTTGGTCTGCCAAGAGTAGGACAACCGGGCGGCAGGTGGTAGCAGACGGCGAGCCGCACCCGGGGGACGGGCCAAGACCTACTATTGCCCGTTCTCTATGTTCACCGCATCGGACCAACGGGCGCTGGGAGCGATCGCCGTCCAATTCTTCGTGAACGGCGCGCTGTTCGCCTCGTTCATCCCCCGGCTTCCCGAAATCCGAGACCGAGTGGACATCAGCGTGGCCGAAGTCGGCCTGCTCCTGTCCATCGCCGGGATCAGCGGCCTAGTGGGAAGTGCGGTGGTTGGACCGGCCGTCGGCAAATTCGGAACCCGGCGGGTGATGCTGGCCGCCGGCACGCTCACCGCCCTGTCGCTGCCAGTCATCGGCATAGCCCGCACCCCGCTGGTGCTCCTGATCGGCTTGATCGCCCTGCAAACCTTCGACGTGCTGATGGACGTGGCCATGAACATGCAGGGGTCGTGGCTGAGCGCTCGGCGGCACACCCCGGTAATGACCCGCCTTCACGGCCTCTGGAGCCTCGGGACCGTGATCGGTGGCGTTTCCGCGTCTCGAATCGCTGCCGCGGGCATCTCGATATCCGTCCACTTGGCCTGCGCCGCGGCGATCCTCCTCATGGCCCTCGGTCTCGCCAGCCGAGGCCTGCTCCGGGTCGACGAGTACCCCGAAGACAACGCTTCCGCCGCGACGGAAAAGAACCGCACAGCAAGGCGGCGGATCTCGCCCGTGCTGGCGGCGTTTCTGTTGGTCGGCTTCTTCTCCATTGCCCTTGAGTCCACCGCGATCGACTGGGCTGCGTTCCGGCTCGCCGACGATTTCGCGGCCACCACCGGCGTGGCCGCTCTGGGCTATGTGGCCGTGGCCGCGGGGATGACCGGGGGCCGCTTCTCAGGCGACTTCATTGCTGCTCGACTGGGGGAAACCCGACTCCTCAGCATGTCGATCGTCTTGACCGGCGTCGGGCTGGCTGCCGCCACCCTTTCTCCCGGCCAGAACCTCACCCTCGTCGGATACACCATTGCCGGCCTGGGGGTGGCCAACCTGAGTCCGATCCTCTACGACACCGCAGCCCAGCATCCCGGGCGGCCGGGTGTCGGCCTCGGTGCGCTCACCGGCGGCCTCCGCACCGCCAACCTCACCGTCCCCCTGCTGGTGGGCACGCTGGCCGCCACCCGACTCTCGGTGGGCAGTGCCATCGCCATCGTCACCCTCCCCAGCGCCATCGGATTCCTGGCCATGTCCGCGGTGATCTCGCGCCTACGCAGCGTTGCGCCGGGCAGCTAGCCAGACGGGGTCAGGTAGCAGACGGCTTCCTGAGCAGAGCGCACCCAGTGAAGGTCGGTGTCGGGGGGACAGGGAGCGCCCAATGGAACCCATTCCACGAGCTTGCCGTCGTGGGGGCGGTCGCAGGGCACGGTGATGAGGGTGGTGGTGCCGATGCGAAAGCAGTCTCCGGACTCGGGGCGGGACTCGGAGACCGGGGCCAACGCGGTGATGGGGGCAGCGGGATCGGAGTCGTCGATGGCCGATGTGGCCAAGAAAATCACCACAACCGCCACCGCGGCCAAGACGACCGCCGCCAGGCTGAGCCATCGCCAGCGGATGCCGACGATCTCGAGGGGCAGACTTGGAGGGGACTCAGAAGATCGGGGGCTGGCCGCGGGACGGGGGGCGTTGGGCGGCGGACGCGAGCCCGCCGGTTGGGACGGGCTGGGCGGACGGGGCGCGCTTCGAGCCAGACTCCGGTCGTAGGCGGCGCGGGATCTAATGTCCCCCAAGACTTCCCAGGCCTCGTTGACGGCCCGCATCTGCTCGGCATCGCCCGACGGGCGGTCGGGGTGCCACCGGCGGGCCTGGCGCAAGTAGGCCCGTCGGATGGCATCGGGCTTCGCGCCGGGGGACACGCCCAGAACGTCGTAGTGCGACCGCTCCGGCATGACCCCTCAGTCAATCATCCAAAACGCTGAGAGAGGAGTAGGGGAACTTGGCACCAACGCCGCCGTCCACCAGCAGAGTGCGGCCGCTCACGTAGCTGGCCAGCGGCGACGACAGGAACAGGGCCGCTCCGGCGATGTCGGCGGGCAGGCCCATGCGGCCGATCGGCGCGTTGCCGCTGGAGTGAGCTCGCTGGGCGTCGCTCAGCATGTCCATGATCCGGGGGGTGGCGATGGCCCCCGGGGCCACCGCATTGGCCCGAACCCCGTGAGGGCCCATCTCCACCGCCATCGACTTCACCCAGGCCATGAGCCCGGCCTTGGCCGCCCCGTAGGCGGCGTGGTTTGGGGCGCCATCCATCCCCGAAGCCGAGGCGATGAACACCATCGACCCCTCCCCGTTGGCCACCATGTGGCGGCCGAACACCTGGCCCAGCAGATAGGCGTGGCGCAGGTTGATGGCCATCTGGCGATCCCACACCCCGTCGTCCATATCCACGATGAAGCCCCACTCGGCCATGCCGATGATGTCCACCAGCCCGTACACCTGGCCCAGTGCGGCCACCGAGTCTTCTAGCAGTCGCTCCACGTCGGCCCGCGCGGTGGCGTCGCCCGACCACGGTGTGCCGCCCACCTCCTCGGCGATGCCCGCGGCCCGGTCGGCGTCGATATCCACGCAAACCACCCGGGCACCGCACTGCACCAGCGCATGGCTGGTTTGGCGACCCATGCCCTGCCCCGCGCCGACCACCACGAAACCCTTGCCGTCAAGGCGCAGCAGATCGGGATAGTGCGGAACCGGGGAGTTGTCAGAGCTGGTCATGCTCTGAAGCTATCCCGCTATCGGCTCAGGGAACTCACCAGGGCGTTCAGAGGCCACAAGTCGGGAAGCTCGACTGGCTCCGGCGGCGAGGGCAGTAGGGCGTAGGCCTCTTCGCCGGGGTACACCAGGTTGTACTCCGACCGGGCCAGACGCTCGATCTCCTCGGGGTTCGACAGCTCCTCCAAACGAGACCGGAGGGCGTAATACTCCTCGTGCAGGGCATCCAACTCCGCCCGGGCGTCATCAATGGCCGAACTCTGGTCCATGAAGGTCCGAGTGGGGAATGCGGCGTAGAACAGCGCTACCAGAAGCACCAGAACAACCACCACCGGGATCACAGAGCGGCGCAGGGCGATCACTGCCCCACCTCCGTGGCTGTGGCGAGCGCCTCGCCTCCCCGGTAGGCGGCGGCCTCGCCCAGCTCCTCTTCGATGCGCAGGAGCTGGTTGTACTTCGACACCCGGTCGCTGCGGGCCGGAGCGCCGGTCTTGATCTGGCCGCAGTTGGTGGCCACGGCAAGATCGGCGATGGTGGCGTCCTCGGTCTCGCCCGAGCGGTGCGACATCACCGAGGTGTAGCCCGACGCGGTGGCCAGCTCCACCGCTTCCAGGGTGCGGGTGAGGGTGCCCACCTGGTTGACCTTCACCAAAATGGAGTTGGCCACGCCCAACTCGACACCCCGGGCCAGCCGCTCGGTGTTGGTCACGAACAAGTCGTCGCCCACCAGTTGCACCCGCCCGCCGAGCGCCTTGGTGAGCAGCGCCCAGCCATCCCAGTCGTCCTCGTCCATCCCATCCTCGATCGACACGATGGGGTAGGCGTCGCACAGCTCGGCCAGATAGGCGGCCATGCCGGCGGAGTTGAGCGACCGGTTCTCCCCGGCCAAGTGGTACTCGCCGTCAGCAAAGAACTCGGTGGAGGCCACATCCAGGGCCAGGGCCATGTCATCGCCCGGCCTCAGCCCGGCGACCTCGATGGCGTCCACCAACACCGCCACCGCGGCCTCATTGGAGTCCAAATCGGGGGCGAAGCCGCCCTCGTCGCCGATGCCGGCCGACAGGCCCCGCTCCACCAGCAGGCGGCGCAGATGGTGGTAGGTCTCAACCCCCCAGCGCAGGGCCTCGCGGAATGAGGCCGCCCCCACCGGGACCACCATGAACTCCTGGAGGTCGATGTTGTTGGCAGCGTGGGCCCCGCCGTTGAGCACGTTCATCATGGGCACCGGCAGCACGTGGGCGTTGGCCCCGCCGATGTAGCGGAACAGCGACAGGCCGCTGTCGGCGGCCGCGGCATGAGCCGCAGCCATAGAAACCCCCAGCACCGCGTTGGCACCCAGACGGCTGAGCCCGTCGGTGCCGTCCAGGTCGATCATCGCCAGGTCTAGGTCCCGCTGGTCGGCGGCGTCGACCCCGACCACAGCATCGGCGATCTCGCCGTTGACCGAGGCCACCGCGCTGGCCACTCCCCGGCCCAGATACCGTTCGCCTCCGTCGCGCCGCTCCACCGCCTCATAGCGGCCGGTGGATGCCCCCGAGGGAACCATGGCCCGCCCGGATATACCAGACTCCAAGGCAACCTCAACCTCAACGGTAGGGTTACCTCTTGAGTCCAAGACCTCTCGGCCGACTACCCGTGTGATCGCGCTCAAAATCCAGGTCTTTCAGGGATTCCCTCGCCCATCGCGTGTTATTGATGTGGCTGGAGTTACAAAAATAGACGATAAAGCCCGGTTTGACTAGGGATTGCCGCAAATTACAAAGAAGAAATTTCACGGGCGCGAATTTGCTCTCCAACGGCATTGGCGAAGGTTCGGAGCTCAGATTCGGCATCCAAACCCGCGGTTTGAGCGGCCAGAACGGCGTCGTAGAGGCGGCCCGCCACCGTGGCGGTGTCCACATCCGGCACCACTCCCACCGAGCGGGCCTTGTGGATCACCTTGTCGGCAAACAGCAGCGCGGGCAACCCCGGCGGGATGCCGTCCATCACCGATGACCGCCCCTTTTGATCCCGCTTGATGGCCTCCCAGTTCGCCAGCACCTCATCGGAATCCTCCACCTCAACCAGATCAGAATCGGGGGTGCCAAACACATGGGGATGGCGGGACTTCAGCTTGTCGTGGATCCCCCGGGCCACGTCGGCCAAGGTGAACTGGCCGGCCTCGGCAGCCAGCACCGAGTGGAACACGATCTGGTAAAGCAGATCGCCCAGCTCCTCCTCCAGCTCCTCGTAGCCCGACAATGTGTCGGGGTCTACTCCGTCCAGCGCTTCCAACACCTCGTAGGTCTCCTCCAGCAAATGGCCCCGCAGCGACTGGTGGGTCTGCTCCTGGTCCCAGGGACAGCGACGGCGCAGTTCAATGGCCAGATCGGCGAACCGGGCCACTTCTCCGGCGATGGGCGCGCCGAGCTCGGGCACATAGAGCGACGTGAGATGATCGGGGTCCACCTCATGGTCCAAATCGGCCCAGGCCACTTCGAAGACCTGTTCATCGGGCAAACCCAGGCGCTGCAACACCACCACCGGCGGGTGGGCCCCGGCGGTGGCCGAGCGGTCGAGGGTGTCCAAGGCCGCCAGCTTGACCTCGCTCAGCACATGGCCGGCGTCGCACTGGGCCACGAGCAGCGGCCCCCGCTCCCCGGCGGCGTCCACTGCGAAGCGGCGACCGTCCACCAACCGCACCCCAGCGGACAGCGGGTCGACACCAAGCCGGTCCCACGCCAGGTCGGCGAACGACAGGCCGGCCAGCACCTCCAGCTCCACACCGGACTCAGCCCGCAACAGCTCCACCGCGCGCTCGGCCACCATCGGGGAGCCGGGCACGGCATAGAGCACGTCTTGGTGGCCGTGCTCGGCCTCCGCGGCCAGCCGATCCACAATGGCCCGATACACCTCCTCGAAGGACGAAGCCCGGTCGTAGAGGTCGTCGAACGACTCGGCCGGTTCCACCGCCGCGGCCGCGGGATGGCGTCGGGTGCGGACGAAGCGGCGGCTGGTGTGGCTGATGGCGTCCACAACCGCCCCAGTGATGAGCTCGGGTCCGGCCGGACCGAGACCGGCAACGATCACCTTGGCCATGTTGCCCTGCCTATCACGATGTTGCCCCCCAGCCACGCCGCTTTCGCGATCACGATGCCGCCGCCGGTCTCGTGTTGTCCATCACGATCCTCACGATGCCGCAGCCTCGGCCGGCTCGTCGTCGGGAACCAGATCTCGCAGGGTGGCGATGAGGGTGTCCACCGCGGCAGCCGCTGAATCCAGTGGGAGCTTCAGCAGCCCGGGAGCCTCCAAGTAGTCCGCTTGCGGGTAGAGGCGCTCCAAGCGCACCCGGCGGCTGGGCCGGAGCCTCACCGGACTGATCCGGGCCAGCCACTTGGGGCCGCCGAAGCCGGGGCCCTTGGCCACCGCCACTTCCCGGACTCCGGTGCGCAGGCACTCGCACCGCAGCCGAGCCGCCCCCAGCAGCACCTGGGCCACCTCCGGGATCGGCCCGTAGCGATCGGCCCACTCCGCAGCCACGTCGTCTACTTGGTCGGGGGTAACGCAGGCGGCCACCCGGCGGTAGGCCTCGAGACGCAGCTCCTCTTTGGGCATGTAGTCGGCGGGAATGCTGGCAGCCTGCGGCAAGTCGATGCTGATCTCCACCGGCTGTGGCGGGGTTTCGCCCTTCAGCTCGGCCACCGCCTCGGTGACCAGTTGACAGTACAAGTCGTAGCCCACCGCGGCGATGTGGCCCGACTGGCCGGTGCCCAGCATGTTGCCCGCTCCCCGGATCTCCAGGTCGCGCATGGCGATCTTGAACCCCGATCCCAGCTCGGTGGCCTCGCCAATGGTCTTGAGCCGCTCGTAGGCCTCCTCGGTGAGCACTCGCCCCTCGGGGGTGAACAGGTAGGCGTAGGCCCGAGTCCCGGCCCGCCCCACCCGGCCCCGAAGCTGGTGGAGCTGCCCCAAACCCAGCAGGTCGGCCCGATCCACCACCAGGGTGTTCACTGTGGGCATGTCGATGCCCGACTCGATGATGGTGGTACATACCAGCACGTCGTAGGCGTGTTCCCAGAAGTCGATCACCACCTGTTCCAGGGTGCCCTCGTCCATCTGCCCGTGGGCCACCGCGATGCGGGCCTCCGGCACCAGATCTCTCAGATCAGCGGCCACGTGGTCGATGCTGGCCACCCGGTTGTGTACGAAGAACACTTGGCCGTCGCGCAGCAGCTCCCTGCGGATGGCCTCGGCCACCGGGCGCTCGTCGTAGGCCCCCACATAGGTCAAGATGGGCTGGCGGTCGGCGGGGGGCGTGTGCAGCAGCGTGAGGTCGCGGATGCCGGTCAGGCTCATCTCCAGGGTGCGGGGGATGGGCATGGCAGTAAGGGTGATCACGTCGACGTCGGCTTTGATCGACTTGATGGCCTCTTTGTGGGTGACCCCGAAGCGCTGCTCCTCGTCTACCACCAACAGGCCCAGGTTCCGAAACGACACGTCGTCGGACAGCAGGCGGTGGGTGCCGATCACCACGTCCACCGACCCGTCGGCCAACCCCGACACCACCTTGCGGGCCTGACCGGGCGACAAGAACCGGCTCAGCACCTCCACCCGGATGGGATAGCCGGCGAACCGCTCGCTGAAGGTCTGGTAGTGCTGTTGGGCCAAAAGGGTGGTGGGCACCAGCACGGCAGCCTGCGATCCGTCTTGAACGGCCTTGAACACCGCCCTTATAGCCACCTCGGTCTTGCCGAAGCCCACATCGCCGCAGATCAGCCGGTCCATAGGCAGGGGCTGCTCCATATCGGCCTTGACGTCGGTGATGGCCTTGTGCTGGTCGGGGGTGAGCTGGTAGCCGAAGGCCGACTCCATCTCGGTCTGCCACGGCGTGTCGGCGGAGAACGCCCGACCGGGGGTGGTCACGCGGCGCTGGTACAGCACCACCAGTTCCTTGGCGATCTCGCTGACCGCGGAGCGCACCCCGCTCTTGGTCCGCTGCCAGTCGGCACCACCCATCTTGCTGAGGGTTGGGGTCTCACCCCCGGAGTAGCGGCGCACCGCGTCCACCTGATCGGTGGGCACGTACAGCTTGTCGCCACCCCGATACTCCACCAACAGGTAGTCGCGGGTGACCCCGGCAATGCTCCGGGTCACCATGCCGCCGTAGCGGCCCACACCGTGATGGCGGTGGACGACATGGTCGCCAGCGGCCAGATCGTCCATTTCCTGGGCCAACGACGGCCGGGGGCGGCTGCGCCGGTGGGCCCGGCGCCGGCCGGTGAGATCGGCCTCACCCAGCACGGCCAGGCGGGAGTCGGGCAGCACAAACCCCCGTTGGAGGGGGGCAACCACCACCGGGAGGTCCACCCCGTGCTCGCGCAGCACGGCGGCGGAACGGTTGGCAGACCCTTCTCCATCGGCCGCCACCCGCACTCGGTACCCCTCGCCCAGCAGCCGGGACACCTGCTCCACCGGAGCCGACGGATCACCGATGGCCGAGGCCCAGCCCCCCACCGCCACCACCGGGGTTGTCGGCCCGGGCGGTACTGCGGTCATGGTCCACACCGGCGACGAGCAGGCGGCCAGCAACCGGTCGTAGTCCATGTGCAGACGGGGGAACTCTTCGCCGGTCGCTCCCCAGGTCTGGGCCAGCGCGCCGGCCAAGTCGGCCTCCTCGGCGGCGATGTCAGACGCCCGGTCCCGGAGCCGCCCCGGTTCCAGCAGCACCACCAGGGCATCGGAGCCGAGACGGTCGGTGATGATCTCGTCGGTGTCGATCAGCCATGGCAGCCACGACTCCATCCCGTCGAAGAACTGGCCCTCAGACAGGCGCTCCCACTGCTCCCGACCCCAGGGGCGGGAGGCCACCAGCCTCTCGGCCGCGGCCCGAACCGCCGGCACTGGCCGCACCTCCCGAGCAGGAAATATCTCAACTTGCTCCCGCGATTCGGTAGAACGCTGATCGGCCACCGAGAACTCGGTGAGGCGGTCCACCTCATCGCCCCACAGGTCGATGCGGATCGGGCTGTCGGCGGTAGACGGGAACACATCCACGATGGAACCCCGCACCGCGAACACGCCCCGGTGCTCCACCTGCACGTCGCGCCGGTAGCCCCGGGCGGCCAGGTCAGCGGCCAACTGGCCCAAATCAACCCGATCGCCCGACGCCACCCTCACCGGCTCGGCATCGTCGGAATCAAACACCAATCGCTGAAGCAGGGCCCGAACGGGGGCCACCAAAACCGCCGGGCACTGCTGAGGGTGATGGAGCTGCCAGATGGCCTGGCAACGCCGGCCCATTGTCTCTACTCCAGGGCTGATCCGCTCGAACGGCAAGGTCTCCCACGCCGGAAACAGGGCGACACTGCCGTTGAGCATCGTCGACAGGTCGCCGGCCAAGCGCTCGGCGTCGGAAGTAGTGGGCGTGGCCACCACCACTGGTCGGCGGCCGTTCAACTCGGCGATGGCGGCCAGCACCGCAGCCTGGCCCGACTCGGCCACGGCCAGCGAGGCGTCGCGTCTTCCGAGCACGTCGATCACCGCGGGGTCGGCAGCCAGCAGCCGCCCAAGCCCAGCCAATCCCGGCCCCACACCAGCAACCGCGGTGGCCATCAATTGAGCCTGTCCGTCATTGGCCAAACCTGCTCACCATCAGTTGAACCTGTTCATCACGATCTCAACCGGATGGTCGAGCAGGGCCAGTGCGGCCTCAGCAGCCCGCTCTACCGCATCGTCCAGCAGGTCGCGGTCGGCTCGGCCCGGCCGCTTCAGCACATAGTCGGCGCCGGCTTGGGGATTGGGGGGCTTGCCCACTCCGATGCGAATCCGGGTGAAGTCGGCGGTCCGAAGGTGGCCCTTGATGGACGACAGGCCGTAGTGGCCGGCCAACCCCCCGCCGTGTTTCACCTTGACTCGCCCTGGGGGTAGATCAAGCTCGTCGTGGATCACCACCAGGCGCTCCAGATGCTCGGCGATGCTCCAACGCCGCACCAGCGCCCGCACTGCCTCGCCCGATTTATTCATGAAGGTCTGAGGAAAGGCCAGCACCACCCGGCGACCATCAACCCGGGCCTCGGCTACTAGCGCCGCTTCCCGGCTCTTGCGCAACGTCTGCCCGTAGCGCTCGGCCAGCAGCTCCACCGCCTCGGCACCCACGTTGTGGCGGGAGCCCACGAACTTGTCCCCGGGGTTGCCCAACCCCACGATCACAAGATCGGCCGGGGTGTCGGTGTGCTTCTTACGGGATCGCCAGCGGGAAGGCACGGCGACGGGCGCCGATCAGCTCAGCTCTCGGCGTCTTCGGAGGTGTCGGCGTCGGCGTCGGCCTGCTCGGCGTCTTCGTCGGCGTCCTCGCGGACAATCGGCTGGCCGTCTTCGTCCAGCTCCACCTCGAGCTCTTCATCGACTTCGGGCTCTTCGATCTCGATGACCCGTATAGAAGTGCTGGCCACCAGCTCATCGGGGTCGCCGGCCAACTCCACCCCTTCGGGCAGTTCGAGGTCGCCAGCCCTCACCGAGTCGCCCATCACCATCTCGCTGATGTCGATCGTCAGCTCGTTGGGAATGGCCTCCGGCTTGGCCAGCACCCGGATGGTGAAGGCGGCCTGGTCCACCACACCGTCTTCGTTGGTAACCGCGGTGGCGTCGCCCTCGAGCACCATCCGGACCTCCACCTCCACGGCAACGTCGGCATCCACCCGGATGAAGTCCACATGGATGACCTCATTGCGCACGGGGTGGTGCTGCAACTCTTTGACCAGGCCGAGCTGGCGGTCGCCGTCCACTTCCAAGGTGAGCAGCGCGTTGAGACCGGCATCGGTGGTCAAGGCCGATCGCAGCTCGCTGGCATCCACCGCTACAGAAACCGACTCCCCCCCTAGCCCGTACACCACACCGGGCACCCGCCCGGTCCGGCGCAGGCGACGCGACGGCCGGGTTCCCAGCTCACGCGAGGTGTCGGTCTTCAAGATCAGCTCAGCCATAGCGCAGCTAGAAATGTTATCGGGCCAAAACCCAAAACCTCTAACGGCTAGGAGAGGTTCTTGCCGCCGAAGATCTCAGAGACGGAGGTGTCTTCGAATACGGCGTCGATGGCGTCGGCGATGATTCGGGCCACCGAGAGCACTTCGATCTTGTCGATCTGCTTGTCGGGTGACAACGGCAGGGTATTGGTGACCACCACCTTGGAGATCACCGAGTTCTTCAGCCGGTCGATGGCTGGGCCGGAGAACACGCCGTGGGTGGTGGCGGCAACAATGGTGGCCGCTCCTCGGGCCGCCAGCGCGTCGGCCGCCGCCACGATGGTGCCACCGGTGTCGATCATGTCGTCGATCAGCACGCAGGTGCGGCCTTCCACGTCGCCCACCACCTCTATCACCTCCACCGCGTGCTTGACATCCATGGCCCGGCGCTTGTGGACGATGGCCAGGTCGGCATCCAGCTCGTTGGTGTAGCGCTCGGCCACCTTCACCCGGCCGGCGTCGGGCGACACGATCACCAGTTCGCCGTTGAAGTCCCTGAGATAGTCCACCAGCACCGGCATGGCGGTGAGGTGGTCCCAGGGGCCGTCGAAGAATCCCTGGATCTGCCCGGAGTGGAGGTCGACGCTCAGCATCCGGTTGGCTCCGGCGGTGCGGAAGGAGTTGGCCATCAGCTTGGCGGTGATGGGCTCTCGGCCCGCAGCCTTGCGGTCTTGGCGACCGTACCCGTAGAAGGGGCACACCGCGGTGATCCGCTTGGCCGATGCTCGCCGGGCGGCGTCCACCATGATGAGATGCTCCATAACCGCGTCGTTGATGGAGGCGTCGCCGTGGGCGGTGTGGCTCTGGACGATGAACACGTCGGTGCCCCTCACCGATTCCTCAAACCGGCAGTGGATCTCGCCGTTGGCAAAGTCGGCGATATTGGGCTCCACCAGCTCTTCATCAAGCGCCTCGGCAATCTCAGCGGCCAGATCGTGATTGGCCCGCCCCGAGATGATGGCCAGCTTCTTCTTGGTAACCAGTTCCATCGTTTCAGTCTCCTTGCGTCGAAGCAGGTGGGATCTGCGCGCCGGGCTCCAGTGTTATGTAGGCCCCCACATGGGCATCGGCACCGATCTCGGCATCGGTGGCCGACACCGCCTCCAGCACCGCTCGTGGACCCACCACGCAATCCACCAAATGGGTGTGGGGGCCGATCACCGCACCCTCGCCGATCACTGTCTGGCCTCTGAGCACGACACCGGGGTGAATGACCACATCGGGGGCCAGTTTCACACTGACGTCGATGTAGGCACTGTGGAGCGCCATGATGCGCACCCCGGCCACCATCCAGTTGCGATTGATGCGCTGGCGCATCTCCGCCTCGGCGAAAGCTAGTTGCTCCCGATCGTCCACTCCCTGCGCCTCAGCCTCGTCGATGGCGAACGACCCTGCGTCATGTCCGGCAGAGGTGAGCACGGCGACCGCATCGGCAAGGCTGTATTCGCGGCCCGAGTCGCTGGACGCCAGTCGGCGCAGGGCCGGAGACAGCAGGCCGCGGCGGAAGCAGAAGACCTCAGCGTTCTCCTCGGCCGCAGTAGCCACGGTGGCCGCCGTCCCGGAGAGCCGGTGCTGGGCGGCCAGGCTCCGCAGTGTCTGTCCCTGGATGAGCGGCATGTCGGCCGATACCACCAGCACGTCTTCATCATCGACATCGCTGTCCAGAGCCGAAAGGCCCAGGGCGGCGGCATCAGCGGTGCCCCTCTGCACCGGTTGCTCGACGAAGTCGATGCGCAGATCGAAGGCCTCTTCGGTGACGTGCTTGGCCACTTCTTCCGCGCCAAATCCCACCACAACGGTGATTTGGCGGGGTTTGACCGCGGCCACCGCGTCGATCACGTGCAGCAGCATGGCCCGACCGCAAACGTCATGGAGAGGCTTGGGCCGCCCCGATCTCATGCGAGCGCCCCGGCCCGCGGCCAACACCACCGCAGACAGGGGCAGAAAGTCAGTCGTCATGGGTTCAGTGGGCCAACCGGCTCTGCACCTTCACGGGTGTATTTCTAGCGCGATTACTCGTGTGGCTGGCGAGGCAGGACTCGAACCTGCAACCTCCTGGTCCAAAGCCAGGCGTTCTGCCACTTGAACTACTCGCCAAAGAGCCCTTTGCTTGGCAGTCATCAGGCACCATTTGCAGGCTACTTCATTGCCGCCGGATGAACGCTCGGGTTATTGCTGGTGATGCTGGCCGGACTAGCGTGGGCGCACCATGGGATCGTTGATCAAAAAGCGCCGCAAGCGGATGCGCAAGAAGAAGCACAAGAAGATGCTGAAGCGCACCCGCTTCCAGCGGCGGGCCCGCGGGAAGTAGCTCCCCCTTTCTTCAAGCCCGTTGAGATGAGGCGGGCACTGTGCCAACCACGATGCGGTCGTCGCCGGGGTAGGCGCCTTCCACAAACCAACTCGAGCCGCTGCCCGCTAGCCGCGCCGTCTGACCAGTGGCCTGCTCCAGCGCTCGGCGGTACTGGTCCAACCGAGGTTCCACTTCCAGAGCGGCAGGCTCCAAGTCGTTGCCGTTCGAACCCCTCGGGCCACCCATCTCGTCCCAGCGGCGGTACACCGCCGGAGTGGAGCAGCCGAACGGCGGTATGAGCAGGGTGAGCGTTCGGGGGATGTGCTCCAGCGGCTCAATGAGCTCACCAATTCCCTGGACCCGGGCCCGCCCGCCGACCAGGCAAAAGGGGACGTCGGCGCCCAGTTGGGCCGCTCCTTGGGTGTCGGCGTAGCCCGCCCAGCGCAAGATGGCGGCAGCGTCAGCCGACCCTCCCCCCAACCCGGCCCCCGGCGGAATCCGCTTGCTCACGGTTACCCGGGCGGTACGCCCCACTAAGGCCAGCGCTCGGGTGATGAGGTTGTCGTCGGGGTCAACCCCGCCCCCGCCCTCGATGACCACCCCGTGGACCACCCCGTGACCCGCTTCGATCGACAGCGTGTCGGCCAAATCAAGCGTCACCATCTCGGCATCAATCAAGTGGTACCCGTCGTCTCGCACCCCCGTAATGCTGAGCGACAGCGTGAGCTTGGCCGTAGCGGGGACAGTGATCATCAAGACAAGGCTACGACAGGATTTCTTGGCCGCCGATCTTGTCAAGAGTTCGCTCGCCGAAATAGCTGGCTTCAAGGACCTCTGGCCGTTGCACAAGCTCTTCAACGGGACCTGTCAATACCAACTCCCCGTGGCTCAGCACGTACGCACGGTCGGAAACCGACAAAGCGGTGTGCACGTGCTGCTCTACCAGCAACACCGCAGTGCCGGCCTCATCGGCGATGCCGCGGATGAACGTCAGCAAGCGATTCACGACAATTGGCGCAAGACCCAGGCTCATTTCGTCAATCATGAGCAGCTTCGGGTCCGAAATGAGTTTGCACCCCAACGCCAGCATCTGCTGTTCTCCGCCGGACAGCAGGCCAGCCTTGCGATTGAGCAGCGGTTGGAGGGCCGGAAACCAGCCAAGAACATCAGACTGCTTGACCCGGCTGCGGCGGTGCCGGTGCAGACGCAGATTCTCCGCCACAGTGAGTTGATAGAAGATGCTGCGGTCTTCGGTCAGCAACGCAAGACCTCGACGAGCTACTTGGTGGGGAGCAAGACCTTCCAGAGGCTCGCCCATCAAGAAGGTCTCGCCGCCAAGGGGTTTCAGGATGCCAGCCAATGTGAGCAGGGTGGTCGATTTGCCCGCCCCGTTTGGCCCCAGCAGCGCCACAACTTCTCCAGGTGACACCTCGAGACTCAGTTCTCGCACAGCGGGCACTCCGCCCCAGCCAGCGGCCAGCTTTCGCACAGAGAGGGCAGGCATCGAACTCCGACCCTCATCGCAAGGAACCTCTGTCGGCTGGTCTGCACCGATCATTGGCGGCCTTCAGCGCCAAGGTAGGCATTGATGACTGCTTCATTGGATCGAATCTGAGCCGGCGGCCCTTCAGCGATCACTTGACCGAAGTCGAGGACATAGATGTAGTCGCAGACCTCCAACACGAGTCCCACATCGTGATCGATCAAAAGGACCGACACGCCACCGGCGGCGATGTCCATCAACTGCTTGCCAAGCACCTGGCTCTCGGCCGTGTCCAGGCCCGCGGCGGGCTCGTCTGCCAGCAAGACCCGCGGTGAACCTGCCAGCGCCCGTGCCAATCCCACCAACTTTTGTGATCCCAGAGGTAGATCGCCAGGACGGGCTTCGGACTGACGGGAAAGCCCGACTACGTTGAGCGCCGCATCGGCCATAGATGGATCTGCATTCCGTCCAGGAACCAGCACATCAGCGCAAATTGAGCGGATCGACGCTCTATCGATGGCGACTTGGACGTTTTCACGTACGGACAGATCGCCAAAGAGCTCTAGCGACTGCCATGTTCTGCAAAGTCCTAGACGAGCTCGTTGGTGCGGCTTTTGCGCCATTAGCTCATGCCCACAGAACTCTATGCGCCCCTCTGAAGGAACGAAGCCAGTAATTGCATCGACAAGGGTTGTCTTGCCAGCGCCATTCGGCCCCATCAGGCCCACGATCGCACCTTCTTGGATGCGCAGAGAAGCTCCATTCAGCGCATACAGGTTCCCAAACTTGACCGTGAGATCTTTGACAGACAAGACGGTGGACACCTCCCCCGCGGCATTTCGACGCGATGACCGATGGGCCGGCTCTTGGATGGACGAGGCGTGAACGCCTTCTCCTTCCTCAGTGTCGGCCCTCTGCGCCCTTCGAGCGAAACGAAGCTTGTCTAGATACTTCCTGCTGGTGCCTGCTATTCCGTCAGGATTGAATACAGCCGTGAGAATTAGGCCGATGCCCGCAAACAGCTGATAGGCGGAGCCGAGATCGAATATGCGGTTGAATAGGACGAATATAATTCCCAAAGGCGCAAATGCACCGCCGACAATCGCACCTCCCACGCTGGTAATGCCCCCCAGATAGGCAAACGCCAAGAAGCTGAGCCCTACCAGCACTGTGAAGCTCTCTGCCGATAGCTGACCACGGCTATACCCCATGAACGCTCCACCGATGCCAGCCAAGAATGAGGCGACTCCAAAGGCCAAGAGCTTTGTCCTGGCGATTGACACTCCTGCCGACGCACTAGACCTCTCGTTTGACCGTACGGCCAAGAACCGCTGGCCGGTGGCGCCGCGAATGAGATTTCCCACCAATACGGCACAAACAGTCACTACCAACAGAACCAAGATCCCAAATTCCACACGAGCGATATTCCGGCCTTCGCGCACGCCCAAATCCAGGCCGAATAGCATCGGATCTGCAATGGGATTGCCAGCCGCGTCGGTCAGGCTTGGATTGCGGAAAATGAACTTCTCCAATGCCACAGCGCCAGCCATGGTGACGACTGCCAGTTGCACACCGCGGATTCGAAGCGCCGGTATGCCAACCAGCACGCCGAATATGGTGGCCACAAGCGCCGCCAAAAATGTAGAGATCGGGAACGGAATGCCGACGGATTCCCCCAGCTTGCTCAGGGCAAAGCCCGCAGTGCCGGCGATTCCCGCTTGAGCTAGAGATATCTGTCCGACCAGCCCAGTCAGCACCACCAGGGAAAGGAGGATGACGGTCGCGATCATACTGGTGATGATGGCGAACCGATATGTACCCGAGGTGAGCATGATCGCCGCACCAGCCGCTAGCACAAGAGGCAGTACCACTGATGCACGCATCTTGGCCCGATGCACATCGGGAAGGGGGTCCGATGCCATTGCTCCACGACTGGGCAACGCGTCGCCCACGAAGAAAAGGGCCACCACAATGACTATGAATGGCACCGCGTCGGAGAGGCCTGTTACAGCCCAATCTGGCCACCACGACTTCGTAGTTTGAAAGACCACTATCGACTGGACAACGCCCAGCGCCAACGCAGCTATGACCGTGATCCCAATTGAGGACAGCCGTCCGATCAGAGCCGCCGCCAGTGCCGGCACAATGGCCAGCACATATGTGAGCGGGTTGAGGATCACCAAGGGTGAGGCCAGTATGAGAATTGCGCCCACAACGGTGCTTGAGAGAATCCAGGTCGACCCAGACAGCAGTTGTGGCGAATAGCGGGCCAAACTGATGGCTCTCTCGTTCTCTGCGCCCGCTCGTACCGCGAGGCCGATTCGGGTGAAGCGGAACCACGCCCACACCGCGGCCGCTACCAACAGCACCACCCCTGTCAGCCACAACCGATCCCGCGAGAAGCTGATGCCAGCGAGGCTCATTGGCTCATTGGGGAGAATCGGTGCCACGGGTCGAGGAGTGTTTCCGAACTGCATCACGATCAGTGCTTGTATTGCGAGCAGCACTCCGACCGAGGCGACCACACGCGCGAGCACAGGAGCCCGGCGCAGCGGTTGGAACACTAAAAGGTGGACAAGGAGACCAATCAGGCTGCAAGACGCCACGGCAAGCGCCAGGGCTGCCACAAAGGGAACTGAGCTCGCGCCCTCGCCTATCCCCACCCTGTGCGGGACAACTGCCAACGGCAGCACCAGATCACCTGTCCTGTGGAGTTCGTCGTAGACGTACGCCCCCCACATTGCCATTGCACCGGTGGCAAAGTTGATTATGCCCGTGCCGCGAAACGTGATTACGACACCAAGCGCCTGGGCTGCGTACACGCACCCGAAGCCCAACCCGATTATTGCGAAGAGCAGATACTGCTGCACTCGTTCAGATCTTTATGACTTTCTATGGCTAAGTTGTAACGGGCCCTTTGGCTACAGGCGACTAGAAACCGCTGTACTCGAAGGCGTCAAAGAAACCATCGCCTACGAGTTCTCGGCCAATAGTACCGTCCTCGTTGAGCACAACCTTCCACACCGCGATCTGCGATCCGCAGTGTGACGACTCTGCGGGCCAAGGTACTTGACCGCAACGCAAGTCTGGTCCGAACCAACCCGGAGTGGTGCCTGCCGTTGCAAAAGCCTCAGTAATCGATTCTGCGGTAATGGGCCCCTCGATCGCCTCCAAGATGAACTCGATCTCGCGCCACGCCGAGTAGGGCAGCACAGTGAAGCCGGGTATGTACTCCTCATGGCCGGCGGCTGTCATCTCAGCCACATAGGCGTCGAGGCGCTCGGCGATTTCCGGAGGTGCGAACTGCTTTCCAAAGACGCCGTAAGTGTCACTTTGCGTATACGTGCCGACGGCGGCCTCTCCCAGAACATCGATATAGATGCTGCATGAGCCCGCGAAGATCGGCTTGTCGTAACCGCTGGCGTCGGCTGCACCAACCAGGCCGATGCAGCCACCTTCGGTGAACTGGCCCCAGATCGCCTCTACACCTGCTGCTTGAGCGGTTGCAATCGCGGCAGCGTAGTCGGGGGCAGCAGCATTGACGATGATGCGCTCCCACTCGATCTCATTGTGGGCCAATACCGGGGTGATGATCGTCTCTAGGAAATCAAGCTGCGATGGGGAGTCCTCCAAGACCACAGCAATATGGCTGATGCCCAAGTCCTTGTATGTCTTTGCGGGCCCCACGGCGTACGCTCCCGCTGCCGCATGCAATAGGAAGGCACCGGGGCTGTTCCTCTCCGTGTCACCCCAAGAGTTGGAGGAGACATAGGGGATCCCGGAATCGACCCAAAGTCCGATCGCGGCTTCAGAGGCCAGTTCGATGCCCATATAGGCCATAACCACGTCTTCTTCGATGAGGTCGTTGGCACAGTTGATGGCCCCTTCAGGACTTCCATCGGAGAGGCAGACAACGGGCTCAATGATGGCCCCGTGGATGCCGCCTGAGTTGTTGATGACCTCGATTGCCACTTCGCCGCCAATGCGGAACTCAGGCAGCGCAAACGCTGCGCCCTCATTGTTGACATAGCCGACCCTTATGACTTCACCGGTGCGATCAATCTGGGCCGTGTCGTCGCTGTCGTCCATGTCATCGTCGCCAGCCATCTCGCCGCCGCTGTCCTCAGACCCGTCGCTGCCGCCGGCCATGTCATCGTCGCCAGCCGTCTCACCGCCGCTGTCCCCGGAGCCGACATCGCCACCGTCGCTGGATCCTCCGCATGCCGAAGCGAGCAGGGCCAGACAAACGACCAACAGGCAACCTCTAAGGAGCCCCCTAGGCAAAAATCCCCAAAATTTCCTACAAACAGGCACGATAGCCACCCCCCGAGTGGTCACTAGTCACTACCGAGCCCTTGCGCAGCAGTGCGGTGATTGTTGGCAACTCGAACATGATACCTGATTCATGAATCATTATTCAAGCCCTGTGGTTGGCCTGCCCTTCGCTCCGCGACTCCAGCAGACGTTTCTTGTCCGCCTTTCCGATCGCAGTTCTCGGCAATGCCTCGATCACCGTGATCTCTCGGGGGAGCTTGTAGCGGGCCAACCTCTGCGCAAGGAAGTCTCGAAAGTCGCTCTCTGAGAAGGGGGCACCAGGCTCGACCACTACCCAGGCGGCACCCACCTCGCCCCATTGCGGGTGAGGTATCCCGGCAACAGCCACCTCGGCAACTTGATCGTGGGCGAGCATTACCGCCTCGACCTCGGCGGGGTAAACGTTCTCGCCGCCGGAGATGAACATCTCCTTGCTCCGACCCTTGATGGTGAAGAGGCCAGATGCATCGCGCACCGCCAGATCACCAGTGTGCAGCCAGCCGTCACGCAACACCTTTGCGCTGGCCTCAAGCTGGCCCCAGTACCCCTTCATGACGTGGGGTCCGCGGATTAGGAGTTCTCCTACTGCGCCGTCGCCGACATCAGAGCCGCACTCGTCTACTACTTTGGCATCGACGAAGGCCAGAGGAACCCCTACAGAGCTCGGGTTCTCGCGCCACAGTCCTTTAGGCAGCCAGAAGTTGTTGCCCGTCGCCTCGGTGAGTCCATAGCCCATCCTGAACTCGACGCCCCGGTCCCAGAACTTCTCCATTACCGGCAGCGGACACGGTGCCCCGCCAGAGATCACTAGATCTAGCTTCGAGAAGTCGGCTTCATCCCACCTGGGATGGCTCTGGAGCATCTGGTACATCGTTGGCACAGCGACGTAGTGGGTTATGTCCCCCCTTTCAAGCAAGTCAAACGTCTCATCGACGTCAAACTCCTCGCAGAGAATCGTGGTGCCACCGACAAGTACAAGCGGTGCCATGAAGATGTTCGGCCCGCCAACGTGGAACAAGGGGAGTTGCAGCGGCGCAGTATGTGCATCGGCGAGGCCCCAAGACACGATTGTGCTCAGCGAACCCCAAACAATGTTGCCGCAAGTCAACGCGGCCCCCTTGGGCAGCCCTGTCGTGCCTCCCGTGTAGTAGATGCCCCAGAGATCATCTGGGTCCATGGACGACGAAGGAATCGGCGTGGAGGGGTACGCATCGCGTTCTTCAAAGCAACGGTCCTTCGAATCCTGCTCGTCGAATGCGACGAAGTGACGCACCGAATCCAGCGATGGGCGGAGGCGACTGGTCTGATCGGTCCATTCGTCTCCGTAGAGGAATACGACAGGCTCGGCGTCTGACACAATCTGCGCCAGCTCTGGCACGGTGAGGCGCCAATTCAAGTTGTGGAGGACGAACCCGAGTTTGTTGGCTGCCCAAAACAGGTCTAGGTACTCAGGGCGATTCTTGGAATACACCGAAACCCGATCGCCTTTTGAGACACCAAGGTCGGCCAGGTATGCCGCGGTACAGTTCACCCGGGCGTCCCACTCCCCGAAGGTCACAACGGGCCCATCCAGACCTTCGACGAGTGCCACCCGCTCAGAACTGATCTGTGCGCGCCTGCCCAGCAAGTCGCCGACTGCCGGTGGCGCAATTGCCGTTACTGACACGGACCCCACTTGACGATGGCGGCACCCCACACGTAGCCGATGCCTGCGCCAACAACCACCATCAGGTCGCCAGACGTAAGCCGACCTGTCCGCTCGCCTTCGATGATCGAGATGATTGAGTCCTGCTCGCCGATATGGCCGATATGGCCGAGATAGCAAGACTGATCTTCTTCCAGCCCCAGCAAGTCAAGCATCTGGCGATGAGCGGAAGGCTTGACCAAAATCATGTTGAGATAGTTGATGTCATCTCGGGTGTAGGGTGCGCCATCGGGCTTCAAACCCGACTTTCGAAGCGCCTCGTCAATGCAGAGCATCCAGTTGGCAGTGCTCACCCCGCTCAATCGGGCTTTCATCGCCTCAGGCTCAACGCTGGCAAACTTGAACAGGCCGTTTTTAACAGCTTGATCGCTGGGGTGCTGAATGGTCCCGCTGGCCGGCACGATGACGTGGCGACTCATGGAACCGTCGGATATCAGGTGAGTTCCGAGCACTTGGTTGTACGGCCAGCCGCGTTGCACGAGCAGTGCTCCCGCCCCGGAACCGAGATTGAAGAGAAAGGCTGTGTCCTGGTTGGCGAAGTCAACAAAGTCGGAGAGCACGTATCCGCCAGCTATGAGAACAGTGTTGATCGAAGGGTCGTCTCGCATCAACGAACGTGCCAGCTTGAGCGATGCGATCGTGGTGGCACACCGCATATGCACGTCTATCCCCCAAGCGTTGGCAGCACCGATCTCATTGGCCAGATCGATACCCGCAGTCCATAGGGAGTACTCCTTCCACTCCTCAGTGGTACACAGCACGACATCTATCGACTTCGGGTCGGAGCCAGCCCGCTCGAGGCACTGTTCTGCTGCCCGAGTTGCCATCACGTTCGGATGCAAGTTGGGGTCTCGAATGTGTTTGCGGTTGATGCCGAGCTTGTCGGTCACTACCCATTTGGGCAGTCCACTCGCCTGCGCGATTTCGTCGGCAGTCAATACCGGTGCTGGCAAAAACATCCCCGCCGAGACAATGCCCATGGAGAAGCCATCAGCCACTCTTTGCCCCTGGGGGTTCAACCGGACGCACTGCCCTGGCCGCCAATTCGCCCACCTCGTCAATCACAGAGTCGGGCAGAGGCTCACCTTGCCAGACCACAAAACGCGCCCCGATCAGTTCGCCGGCGCCCATGAGGGTCCATGCCATGGTCTCCGCCGACACGTCATCGCATATCTGTCCGCTGCCCTGCGCCTTCTCCAAGCCGGCTACGTAGCTCTTGGCGATGGTCTCATAGTGCCAGCGGTGGGTATCTGGATCCACGAACTCCGACTCCCGCACCATGCGATACAGCCCTCTGTGCTGCGCGATGTACTCAAAAAAGGCCCTGAACCCGGCACGCTCCACATCGAGACGGTCGTCAAGCCCTTCGATCGCTTCGGTCATGCTCCGCCGCATGTTGTGGTTGAGGACATGTATGAGTTCGATGAACGCAGCCTTCTTGTTGGGGAAGTACAGGTAGAAGGCTCCCTGGGCAACGCCCGCTTCCCGGGTGATCTCAGAGATAGACGCCTTCTCGTAAGGGCACTCACCGAACACCTTCTCCGCAGCATCCAAGATCGTCTGGCGCGTTGCGCGCCCTCTCGCAGTGGCCGGTTCCTTGCGGTTCACTGCGGTTTCGCGTTGTTCAGGTTCGTTAGCCGACATCGTCTTAGTGGACCTCCCCCCAAAACTGAACTATAATTCAGGATTCATGTTAGTGGTGGCCGGGGAGGACCATGAATTCAAAAATCGATTTGCCGGGCCAGCTCGGCAATCCAGGCCTTACGCTCGCTACCGACCCTCGAGCTGATCAGCGGATAATACAGGCACTAGAGCCCCTGGGAATGGCGGCTCGGGGGGAACCAGTGCCGCTCGATGCCAACTCTTCGATTGACGAGATCCGCGACTTCGCAACCGCAGCCGAGCCGGGATTCGAGGCGGTCTTCGACATCCTGTTCGCCGATCTGCCACCCGTAGCAGGTGTGGAAACGCGCACCGAGGTGATCACAGGCGTTGACGGCAACGACATCAACCTGTATGTCCACCACCCGCGAGACGCCGAAGGCCCTCTACCGGGAATCCTGCAACTGCACGGCGGCGGCATGGTGATACTCACCGCGAAGACGGCCAATTCTTGGCGCTGGTGTGACGAGCTTGCCGCACTGGGTCTTGTCGTTATCGGAGTGGAGTTTCGCAACGCGGCGGGCGCTCTTGGCTGCCATCCGTTCCCAGCCGCTTTGAACGACTGCCTCTCCGCACTTAAATGGGTACACGCCCACCGGGCTGAACTCGGCCTATCGAAAATCCTGGTGTCGGGGGAGTCAGGCGGCGGAAACCTGTCTCTGGCCACAGCGCTGAAGGCTCAAGAAGAGAGTCTCCTCCACATGATCGACGGTGTGTACGCACAGTGTCCATACATATCCGGCGCCTATGGCAACCCTCCGGCCACTCTTCCATCCCTGTATGAAAACGAGGGGTATTTCCTGGCCAGCGACCTGATGGAGTACTTCGTGGAAGCATACGATCCAGGCGGAGCCAACCAGACGAACCCGCTGGCATGGCCCTGGCACGCTGAGGTCGAAAATCTCGCCGGCATGCCACCCCACGTGATCTCGGTGAATGAACTAGACCCCCTACGGGATGAAGGGCTCGACTACTACCGCAAACTCAAGCAGGCCAATGTCATTGGATACAGCCGCACTGTGAACGGCACCTGCCATGGGGGCGACCTGTTGTTGCCCAGCGCCATACCAGACATAAACGCGGCCTCATTACACGACTTAGCCTCATTCGCTTACACCTGTTGATGGGGGTCTGAGGTTGACGCCGACATAAAGACTCCCGTAGGTCGGAAACGTCGTGAAACGAGGGACATCAAAACAGGGGTGATGCGGCCAGCTCGGCCCAGTCGGCCAGCGTGAGCTTGGCTGACGCCGTGACCGTGGTCATCAAGACGAGATTACGGCAGGATTTCGTGGCCGCCGATCCGTAACCAGACAATGTGGAGTTTCCCCTCTACAAGAGGATCACTCAAAGCAAAGGTGGCCCGGCCATTGGGCGCCCAAGACATCTCGTACACGTCCGAAAGCCCCTGCACTTTCTTCACGCGCAACGTCCTGCGGAACCAAGTGGAGCGACCCCGCTCCATGTCGAGCAGATCGGCAACGAACTCCTGCAACCGGCGCTCAAAGAACGCTGTCTGGGCTGAACTCAGGCGTCTCAGGTCGCGCATGAACGCAGGCTTCTGGGCGTGTGTTGGCATCGACGGCGATTCAGAAATCGCTGTTAGTCAGAAGCCTCGTCTCGCTGCGCCTTCATTGCGGCGATGAAATCCTCTGTACTGGCGTGGAACGTGCAGTCGGAGAGATCAGCGGCGGGGCCTTTGCCGATGCTGGCTTTGAGGTCTTCGAGCGTCAGCATCTCAGGTTTCGTTTCTTTGCGTAGTCCGCGGGTCAACGGAAGCCATCGCTGCCAATACGCAAGAGCCATGGGCTGTCCTCCTCGACCGATATTGCTCAGAACTCTACCCTGCCCGATTCCGGTTGCCAGATTAGGAGACCGACGCGTCGGTGAGGCGGGCCCAGTCGGCGAGGGTGAGCTGCTCGGGGCGGGTGGTGGAGGGGATGGCCGCTTGGGCGAATTGGTCGGAGGTGACGTGGGCGGCCAGAGAGCGGCGCAGCATTTTGCGGCGCTGGGCGAAGGCGGTGCGGATGAGGAAGAACAGGCGGTCGGAGTCGGCGTCGACTCCCGGCGTCGGCAACCGCACCAGCCGGACCACCGCCGACGACACCCGGGGCCGGGGGTAGAACACCGTGGCGGGCACCGAGCGGACAATGCGAGCCTCGCACCAGTAGGCCACCTTGAGGGTGGGAATCCCGTAAGCCTTGGTGCCCACCGGGGCCACCAGCCGCTCGGCCACCTCCCGCTGCACCATGAAGGTGAAGGTATCGATGCGGGCCTCGTCATCGAGCAGGTCTAACAGCAGGGGAACGGCGATGTTGTAGGGCAGGTTGGCCACCAGGGCCCACCGCTGGTCGGCGGCCCCGAGCTTGGCTCGCCATTCGGGAGTGGTGGCGTCGGCGTGAACGATCTCCACGTTGGGGGCGTCGGCCACCTCGGCCAACGGCGCCAGCATGTGGCGGTCGGCCTCAACGGCCAGTACCTGATTCACTTCGGTGGCCAGCGCTCGAGTGAGCGACCCCAATCCGGGGCCGATCTCCACCACCGAATCCTCGGGGCACAGCTCTGCGGCCCGGACCATGGCGGCGATGGTGTTGGGATCGACCACGAAGTTCTGGCCCATTGCCCGGCTCGGCGCCAGACCGTGGCGGTCGAGCAACTCCAGCACCTGGCTGCGGGTGAGGGTCACGGGCCGAGTCGGTAGAAACCGGCCGCGTTGTCCCAGGTGTGCTCGGCCACCACCTCGGGAGAAACCCCGTGGACTCGGGCCAACGCCTCCCCCACCAAGGGCAGGTTGGCGGGAACGTTGGGTTTGCCTCGCCGCGGAACCGGGGCCAGATACGGCGAGTCGGTTTCCACCAGCAGCCGGTCGAAGGGGCACAGCTCAGCCGCCTCACGCACGTCGTCGGCAGAGGGGAAGCTCACGATTCCGCTGAATGAGAGATATGCCCCGCGGTCCAGTGCCGCCCGGGCCTCATCGGGGCCGCCGGTGAAGCAGTGAAAAACGGTGTCCTCAGGCACCCCGCACTCGTCCAGGATGGCGAAGGTGTCGTCCCACGCCTCCCGAGTGTGAATCACCAGGGGCATTCGGTGCCGGTGGGCCAACTCGATGTGAGCCGCGAACATTGCCCGCTGGTCGGCGGGGGGCGAGTGGTTGTAGTGGTAGTCGAGCCCGCTCTCCCCCACCGCTACCACTCGGTTGGAGCTCAACAGCTCCTCGATACCGCCGATCCCGTGGCGAGCCTCATGGGGATGGACTCCCACCGTGGCCCACACTCGGTCGCAAACTGCGGCTTTGGAAATCGCGGCAATCGAGGTGGCCGCATCGGTGCCCACGTCGATCATGCGCTCCACTCCGGCCGCCGATGCCTGGGCGACTACTTCGGTCAGCGAGTCCGACTCCAGGTGGCAGTGGTTGTCGATCCAGCGCACCGCTAATCACGCAAGCGGGGGAACAATGGATCGCCCTCGGCCACCGGCAGGCCACCGGGATACTGCCCCCACACTGCGGCCGCGGGCAGCCGCTGGTCGAGCGGTGACCCATCCAAGCCCAGACGGGTCCAGGCAGCCTCACAGGAAGTGGGAATGGCCGGGCTGGCCAGCACGCACACAATGCGCAGAGCCTCCAAAGCGTTGCCCAGCACCGTGTTCACCATGCCACCGGGCTCCATCTTCCACGGCTCGGTGGCCTGGAGGTATTCGTTGGTGTCGCGGATGAGGCGCCAGGTGGCCTCCAACGCCACCGAGGGCTGGAAGCGGTCCCAGGCCGCGGCGGCATCGGCGTACACCTGTGCGGCCACGTCGGCCAGCGGATGGTCGGGGTCGGGCGCCGGGCCGATTCCGCCGCACTTGCTGTGAACCAGCGTGGACGAGCGCTGCAACAGGTTGCCGAAGTTGTTGGCCAGATCGGTGTTGTAGCGGTGCTGGAGAGCTTCGTGGCTGACCTCGCTGTCGGGGCCGAACGGTGTATCCCTGAGCAGGGAGTAGCGGAAGCCGTCCACTCCGAAGTCGGCGATGAGGTCGGTGGGCGAGATCTGGTTGAAGGCCGACTTGGACATCTTCTCCCCGCCCACCAGCAGCCAGCCGTGGACGTGGTAGCGGGGCAGATCGGTCACGCCGGCGGCCAGCAGCATGGCGGGCCAGTACACGCAGTGGAAGCGGATGATGTCTTTGCCCAGCAGATGGCGGACCGACGGCCACCACGCCGCGAACTGCTCGTCGTCAGCCCCGTAGCCCGCGGCGGTGGCGTAGTTGGTGAGCGCGTCGTACCACACGTAGAACACGTGGCCCTCGGCCCAGGGCACCGGGATGCCCCAGTCGATGGAGGTGCGGGTGATGGAAATGTCCCGCAGGCCGCCGCGGATGATGCCCAGAGCCTCGTTGCGGTAGCCCTCGGGAGTGATGTTGGCGGGGTTCGACTCGAACCACTCCAACAGCGGCGCCTCGAATTCGGAGAGCTTGAAGAAGTAGTTCTCCTCGGTCATCCGCTCCACCCGGCCCGACTCGACGTCGGCTTCGGTCACGTCTTCTTCTGACACATAGGCCTCGTCAGACACCGAGTACCAGCCGTCGTAGACCGCCGAGTAGATGTAGCCGTTGTCGTAGGCCCGCTGCATGAGCGTCTGCACGGCCTGGTGATGACGGGGCTCGGTGGTTCGGATGAACTCGTCGTTGGCCACCCCGAGTTCGGCCCACGCTTCCCGGAAGCGCTGGCTGGTTCCGTCCGCCTGGTCTAGGGGGGACAGGCCGTTTGCCTCGGCGGCCCGCTGCACCTTGAGGCCGTGCTCGTCGGTGCCGGTCAGGTAGAAGACGTCCTCGCCCAAGAGCCGGTGCCAGCGGGTGACGGCATCACCGTTGAGCACGGTGTAGGCGTGGCCGATATGGGGGGCGTCGTTGACGTAGAAAATCGGGGTCGTCAAGAAATAGCGCGACACCGCCTCACCCTACCTACCTCGGCACCCCGAGCCTGTACTGACTTCACCCCACAGGCTCGCTCGCCCCGCCTATCCACACCTGATAGCCATAGCCAGCTTCCATATCAGCTTCATCTTCATAGGGAATCTCTCGAGAAGCGCGCTCTCCGCTGCAACTAGCCTCCGTCTACCGCCCCACCTATCCATATTTGGTAGTCATATCCCTGCTGCCTCTCCGCTTCATCTGCAAAAGGAATCGTCAAGAGTAAGCGGACAGCATCTGGGGACCAGCGATTTGGCACAGGAATACTATCCACCGCAACGTATCGTTGGTTGACGTTTGTAGGCCCGTATACTGGAGTGAAAGGTTGCAATCGATGAACAGACACGACCCTAGCTTCAGAGTCAAGTGTTGCGGCAAACGCCTGTAACGCACCTATGTATTGCTTTCTGACGAAATTCTTCAAATCCGGATGTGAGTCCGGAACTTCAAGGCGGGCATAAAAGTCTACGAACTGAAAGAGATCTGCTTCTGCCAGATCCTCAACAATCGAGATATCGCCGTACATTTCTAGAAACTCTTCTTCAAGATACTGTCGCTTGGGCAAATGCCAAATGCCATCCTCATCCAGATAATCTCCGGGATCTACACCCTCCAATTGTTCTGAAGCATATAGGTGCCTGAACTTTTCGCCATATATACGACCAGCATCATAGATGTCCAGAGACAATGATCGCGTCAGGTCAACTGTCTCGGCAAACTCAGCACTGATCTCAAAAACGAGATCTTGCACAGGTATGTCAGGCTCTAGCATCGTTATTTCAAAAGGTGCCCGCTCGCCTGGTTGAACTGACAAGGGCCAATGCCATACATCTCCTGTCGTGTCTCCGTTAGGTAACACGACAGCAACTCTTACCCTCCTAGCAATTCGCCCATCAGACAGATTCCTCACCAACCCTCTGACTGAATTCCCAGTGACTAACACCGAGTTTGTATCTACAACAATTTCGTCTGTAGGAGGGATTCCTGGTTGATAGTAGTCATACCTACCAGTAAATCCAAGTGGGTTCGTGTAGAGGTAAGGTATCTGCCCACCCAATTGCCAGTCGTCCTTGGTAAAGCCACCATCTGTACTACAATAACTTCCGTCGCTATACACAGAGCCTTCGAGCGGATCATGAGATAGAGAAACCGCTTCATGGCTGACTCCACCCCACCACAGTCGCCTGCCAAATTGTTGCCCGTCACCTGCATGAGTAGCATCTAATCCTTCAAAGTTTCGATTCGGAAATTGTGTACTGGGGCCATAGGGACTCAACACTCCAACAAATACTTCTTCGATCTCTTCGTCCTCGCTGTATCGTTGTAGAGTGTCAACTGGATTAAAGTGGCGACCTATCAACCTACCTTTGGAATTCACTTCCTCTGAAATAGAATAGGGAAGGAGTTCCCATATATCGATCACTTCCGAACCATCTACAACCGCTTGGAATACTCTTACATCGCCTAAGGTATCCGGATACCTCTCTATCTTATCAAGTTCTGCTACTGTATCTGGAGTGTAATATATATCCCAATACTTATATAAGCCAATGCTGCCCAGCATCAACTCCACATCTTTGCCAACTGTAAATGAAGGTGGCAGTAATGTGGCTATCGCTGGAGTTGTGGCAAAAGAATACTCCCTACCGTAAGGCTTCATCTGCTTGTAGGCCTCCAGTTCATATACTCTCTCGTCATATACAAGGAAATTATGACCGGTTTGAAATAGTGGTATGTACTCTGTTTCGTCCGCGTTTATTTCAATAGCTCGTCGGTAATCTGGTACAGAAGATATATCTGCGGAAATTATCCGATCAAGATTTGCCCATGGTTCGAGTCTTGGCAGAGAATCTTCAAACCATGGGAGATGCTCAACCAGACGATCAGGAAACCAATTGATGCTTACTTCAAAAGGTGCGTTTTCACCTGGGTTGATCGTAAGAGGCCAATGGAATTTAGATTGTCTGTTCCCTTCCTTCTCTCTTAGCGTGACTGTCACATTTCTAGCGTACAAACTGCCTGAACTATTTCTTATCATACCTCTTACGACACAGCCTTGACGTGCGATCGAATCAAAAACTAGTACAGCTTCGTCTCCTGCTTCAAAGGTGGGAGAAGATTGAATGGCTACCTGGCCATCACCTTGGGAAGTAGGTTTCTCTTCTCCTGATATATCTTCCTCCTTTCCAACTATTTCCTCGCCTGCAACGACATCGAATGCCAAATTAGGAGGCTCTTCCGCCAGAAGATTGTGAGACGTCTGCACTTCGGAAGTGTTATCAGTAGCCAAGGGTGGCCGATTAGCTTCGGCAGATTCAGAAAGTACGGGACCTTCAAAATACTCGACCCTATCCTCTAACAGAAACTGTTGTAGTTCGTCAATCTTCCCAGACGTATATGCTCTATTGCGGCCTATGGCTTGTTCTGTAACCGTGGTTTCACCATATGGAGGAAGTGCCTGAGGTCCACTCTGGTTAGTGCAAGCTACAGGTAACAGGAGTGCCACGACTAAGGCGATATAGGAACCCAATGATCGTGATACTATCCTTGGCGATATCTGTTCATTCGCGGACCGTTCTATCAGCCAAATAGCCCTCATATATCAACCCACCAACAGTAGATCACGGCAATACCAGCTTTCAGAATTGCTCTACAGTTTTCCACCTGCAAATGATGTCTATCCGATTCTCCTGGTCCATCCTGAAATGGCACTGAATCATCGAACCAACCTTCTACGATCATCGCGCCATTACGAAAGCTAATATTTTCGATATCCGTCCCAAATGGCCTGTAAGTCCCCTCAGCGCAGTCGTATTTAAATTGATCGTGATCTTCATGGCCCTTAGGTTCAGGGGACAAGTCGCGCCCAGGGCTACACCGAACAAACTCATTACGCTTCACCGCCCTGTATATGGAAATTTCAGATGTTACTATCTCTTTAGGCCATGAAGTGTGCGCTGTAGAATTTGGCCACCTCTTGGGCCACATTGCGTACTTTGTGCCTGTCTGGAAGTCTGTCATCGATATAAAGGGACTTGGATAAGGGGTCATCCCTATTCCCGATGAGGTTCCATCTGGGCTATCTTCAATCGCATCACCCTGAACACTTCCTGTATTGTATATATAACAAGGAAATGCGATGAAATCCGAGTCCCATCTACAGAGTCTTTCATCTATCCCACCATCTACTTGATCCAGCGCGATACCCTGCGAATCTATAGGGACTATCTGAATGTTCAATTTGCCATTCTTGTAAATTCTATTATCATCTTGTATATACCTCTTATAGCAAACATCGGGCACTCGTATATTTTTGCCATCTTTGTCTTTTATTTGTGGAACTTTTTCTGGCTTACATCCATGCCATCGCCCATTCAGGACATCCTTCAGACCTCGTTCACCAGATACATTGCTACAGTGACTGAGAAGTAATAATGCAGCCACCTCAACCCCTCCAATTGTTATGTCTGCACGCTCAGCATGGTTTAGATTCTTTGCCGGATCAAAAAAATCAATTTGCCATGGACCTACACCTGGACTCCAATGTGCTCGTTTATGATTTGCCAGCTCCATATGGGAATACATTCGAATGTTGAGGCTCTTCGTATCACCATCATGGGTACGTTTATAGTGATTGAGGGCATCATATCTAGATAAGACCATAGGAGATGTGGCTGAACTGGAAGATGTGCTTGCAGTTGCCTCTCCAGGTAAAATGGATAGCATTACGCCCGCGAGTTTTGTTGCATCGATGGTGCTCTTACATGCGTTCCATCTGGATTCGTTTGCAGGCTTTGCAGCGTAATTGTTGATTGCTGTTTGAGCGGCGTAGAGGACTCCCTTTATGGTTCCCTCTGTGAAGTAATATGTTCCGCTTCCGGTGATGAGGCCGTTTGGAATTGGGGGGAGTGTTTTCATCTTCGGATTGCAGGTGGAGTCTTGTGACCAGCCTTGGGGGTTCCGGGCTTGGACGGCGATGTCGTAGGTCTTTCCTTCGGCGAGCCCGGTGAAGGTGTGTGCTGTCGAGTTTGTGATTATCCACTCAGGATCGGTTTGGGTGCTGTCGAGGGTTATCCGGTAGTAATCGGCCCCGTTGGGCTCCCAGCGGATGGTCCCGTCGACGTCGGCTGCCTGGGGGCAGGGGGCGAGCACCGGACTGCTCGGGTTCGTGTGGCAGTGGGGGAACGGTGCGTACTCCTCCCACGCATCTGTGCTCGCCATTCGACGCTCGACGGTGAACTCGTATTCGGTGCTGGATTCAAGGCTGTCGAACGTTGTCTTGGTGTCAGCGTCTTTCCCGATGACCTTGATACTGGCCTGCTGGCTGCCGCCCGCTGCTCGCTGGCCGATTCGCCATTGGTATTGGCTGTCGGAGTCATTCCAGGCCAGCGTGATGCTGGTGGCGGTGGCGGCTTCGCAGAAGGCAGGGGACGCGTCGTGGTCGGCTGTGGTCGCCGCGCTGTCGTTGCCCTGGTGGTCCACCGCCCGGAGCTGCACGGTGTACCGGGCGCCGGGCGTGCGTTCGGTGAAGGTGTGGAACGTGCCGGTGGACACCACCGTCTCCCAGGCCTGCTCGCCCTGGCCGCCGTTTTGGGCGGCGGCGCCGGACGCGCCCGCCGGGCTGATCTTTACCTGGTAGCGCTGGGCGCCGTCGACGGGTTGCCATTGGATGGTTATGGTGTTGCCGCCGGTGGTGTGCCCGGTCAGCACCGGGGTGTCGAGGTGTCTGGTCCAGCACTCGGGGGGAGGGGTGGTCCGGTGCCATTGGTTGTCGGTGCCGTACCACCACAGCAGCATGATGTGGCGGGTGGCTCTGGTCAGGCCGGTGAACTCGGTGGACGTGGCGTCTTTGATCAGCCTTCCGTGGGTGCGTCCGCCGGTGTACCCGCCGCCGGTGGAGATGGCCGCGTACCAGTGCTGGGCGTCGCTTCTGTCGTCCCATTCCAGCACCACGCTGGTCGACGTGGTGTCGTCGCAGGACACGCCCGCCGCCGCGGTCGCGCACCGGACTTGCGCGGCATTCCCCCAGCCCTCAGCGCCGCCCGACTGCACGGTGACCGTGTGCAGCGTGCCCGCCGCCAGACCGGCGAACACACGGACCACACTCGCCGCATCGGAGGCGGGCATGATGTCGTCGGTCCATGCCCCGCCGTTGACCCTGGCCCTGTATTTGGTGGCGTCATCGGCCGTCGGCCAAGACACCGACACGCTGTTCGAGGTCGCCGTACACGACAGAGCCGGCGCCGCGATGTCGGCCAGGGTGGTGCAGTACACGCCGGCGAAGTGCTGGGCCTTGCCGTCTTTGACCGCCAGCACGCTCACCCAGTACCTCGTGGACGCAGCCAGACCGCCGAACACCACTGTCGTGGATGCAGTGCGCATCTCGGTCTGCGCGCTGTTCGGCACGGCCAGCTGGACCTTCGCCGAGTAGCCGTCCGCGCCTGCCACCTCATCCCAGGAGAACCTGATCTGGGTAGGAGAAGCCTCGCACTCCAAGCCTGTGGGCGCGGGCAGGACCGACGCCGGAGTCGTGCAGCCGGCCGTGCCGGTCTGGCCCCAGCCCGCGGTATTCCACCCCTGCACCCGCACTGTATAGGCCGTGGAGTCCGCCAGATTCGAGAACACATGCGACAGGCCCGAAGCCGTCGCCCACCCGCTGCCCCTGCTCACCCGGTACCGGGTCGCGCCCCTGACCGATTCCCAGCTCGCCGTGATCGTGCTCGCCGTAGCGGTACAGGACACCGCCGGCGCCGCAGGCGGCGCTGTCGTAGTGCACACCGTGCTGGGATGCACCTGGTTCCACACACTTGTGGGCGACGCCCGCCACCAGAAAAAGAACGTGTACGAAACGTTCGCCGCCAACCCGGTGAAAACCGTCGACAGCGTCGACCCCGCCAACGCCCTGCCGTCCACATACTGGCTGCCAGTGGTCGCCCGGCCCACATACCACTGATGCACCCTCGAATCGGCCCTCCAATACAGCTGAGCGCCGCTCCCAGACACCGCCCCGCAAACCGGCGGGCCCACCGCGGTGGTGCAATACACCCCCGAGTAATACTGGGCCACACCCCCCACATTCGAATGCACCCCGATGTAATACGTCGTAGAAGACGACAGGCCCGCATACACCGCCGACGTCCCAGAAGTCGTCCTCACCGTCTGGCCGCCCTGCCCCGACCCCAACTGCAACTTCGCCGTGTAATTGTCCGCCCCGGTCACCGCGTTCCACGAGAACACGATCACCGAAGCCGTCACCGAACACGACAACCCCGTCGGCCCCGGAAGAATCTGGGCGCTCCCGCACACAAACCCGCCCGCGCACATCGCCAAACCCCCGAACCCCTCAGGCGCAGGACCCTCCACCGCCTCCACCTCAACCGGCGCCTCCAAAAAACCGCCCCCGAACACCTCCGCAACCGGGCCCGACACCCCCACCTGGCCCGAAACCGGACCATGCGCGCCCGACAAATCCAAACGGCCCAAACCCTCATCCAACGGGCCATCCAAAGGAGGCGAACCCGGCTCCGCCTCAACATCTGCGAACCCGTCCTCCCCGCCCCCCAAAACCCCGTCGACCTGCCCCGCCACCAACCCGCCCCCAACACCCAAAGGAGGCTCGACCCCAACCGGCAAACCCACCCCAGACTGCGCCCCAACAGGCACCCCCAACCCGCCCGCCGCCAACAACCACACCAACACCACAACCAGCAAACGCCTGCCAATACGACCAAATGGTATCTACAGCCGAGCCAACCCCAGCGTCACCTCCAGCAGACCTGACCAAGCAACAGTTCGGACATGGGGGGTTACTCCCCGAATATCTCGGCGGAGCGTCGGGCCATCTCGTCGGGGGACACATCCTCCACGTGAGTGGCGACGTGCCAGCGGTGGCCGAACGGGTCGACGAACATGCCACCCCGGTCGCCATAGAACTGGGTTTCCACCGGCCGCTCAGCGGTGGCTCCGGCGGCAACAGCCTTGGCGTAAGTGGCATCGGCGTCTTCCACATACACGCTGATGGTGACGGCGGTGCCGCCAATGGATTTTGGTCCGAGCACCCCCATCTCGGGGTACTCGTCGGACACCATGATGAGCCCGTCGCCGATGGCCACTTCGGCGTGGCCGATCATGCCGCCCGGCGCAGAGATCCTCATCCGCTCGGTGGCGCCGAACACCTCGACCATGAAATCGATAGCCGCGGCCGCGCCGCCCACGCACAGATAGGGAGTGATCCGGGGATAGTCGTCGGGAATGGGCTTGACGTCGCTCATGGGGACTCCTTCGTCAACCGGCAGAGATTTGCGAGATTTTGAGCCCTGTCAGTCTCCCAGACTGAGCTGATACACAGCACGCCGGGAGATGCCGAGATCGGCGGCCACCGCGGCGGCCGCATCCCGACGGGACAGTCCCTCGGCCAGCTTCTCATCAAGGGCCGCTTTGATCTGGGGCGCCGAGGGCGGGAGCGGGTCGGGGCAACCGGCCACAACCAGTACGTGCTCGCCTCGAGGCTCGGTACCGTCGGCTCGGACAACGGCATCGGCCAGCGTGCCCCGCCATACCTCCTCGTGCAGCTTGGTCTGCTCCCGCACGATGGCCACTGCCCGGTCGCCTCCCAGGGACGAGGCCAAATCACCGAGGGTGCGAGCCAGCCGGTGAGGGGCTTCGAACAGCACCATGGTGCGGGACTCTTGGCCCAGCTCTCGGATCCGGTCGGCCCGGTGTCGGCCCTTTCGGGGCAGAAATCCCTCAAAGCAGAAGCGCCCGGTGGGAAGGCCGCTCACCACCAAAGCGGCGAGGGCGGCCGACGGGCCCGGCACCGCCTCCACCTCGCCCCCCGCGTCCAGAACCGCTTGGACCACTCTGGACCCCGGATCAGACACGGCCGGGGTGCCGGCATCGGTCACCAACACCACTGTTTTGCCGCCCGCCACCAACTGGACTATCTCGTCGGCACCCGCGGCCTCGGTGTGCTCGTTCACCACCAGCAGCCGGGGTGCGCTCACCCCGGCATGGGCCAGCAGTTTTCCAGTGCGGCGAGTGTCCTCGCAGGCCACCACATCAGCGTCGGCCAGCACCTCCACGGCCCTCGGGGATAGGTCGCCCAGGTTGCCGATTGGGGTGGCAACCAAAACCAGCCTTCCAGTCATGCCACCTCCCTCGTGGTCGGTTGACCGCTATCCCCTCTCCCATGCAGTCTGCCGCACTTCCAATCGGTTGCCGGGCTTTAGCCCCCAGCGGGCAAACGAACCGGCCTCGGCCTCCAGCACCGCCCGGGCCCGCCACACTGGCAGACCGATCCGAAACCGGGCCATGGTGGCTGCTTTCAGCACCACCAGATCGCGGTCCAAATAGGCCACGTCGATGGGAAACCGCATCCCCAGGGTGTGTACCGAGAACGCCGGCCGAAGCAGCAGCGCATTGTCAAACTCGTCGCGGCCCAACAGCCCGAGGGCCCGTTCCCGCCATCCGGTGGCAATCTCCACGGTGGCCAGCACCCGGTCGTCACAGACGAGCCACGCCATCACCAGATTTTCCAACTCCAGCGGCGTTGATTCAAGAGGGAGTTGGGCAACTTCCCATTGCACGACCCGCCCCTACACGTTGAAGCGGATCTCCATCACGTCGCCGTCGGCCACCGAGTAGTCGCGGCCCTCGGTGCGCATCACGCCCAGTTCCTTGGCCTTGGTCCAGCCCCCTGCGTCGAGCAACTCTTGCCAGCCGATCACGTCGGCTCGGATGAACCCTCGTTGGAAGTCGGTGTGGATGCGGCCCGCCGCTTCCGGGGCGGTGGCCCCCAGGCGGAAGGTCCAGGCCCGGGTCTCCTTGTCGCCGGTGGTGAAGAAGGTCCGCAGGCCCAGCAAGTCGTAGGCCGCATGGGTGAACCGGCCCAACGCTCCCTCCCCCAGTCCCAGGCCGTCGAGCATCTCGGCCCGCTCCTCGGCGGAGAGCTGGGCGGCCTCAGCCTCGAGCTGCACGCACACCGCCATGACTCCGGCCCGGCCGTCCAGCTCAACGGCCACCGGCTCGATCACCGATTCGACCTCGTCCAGTTGGTCCTCCCCGATGTTGACCACGGCCAGCACCGGGCGATTGGTGAGCAGGAAGCTCTCCCTCAGGTCGACCCGCTGGCTAGGGGCCAAATCGCTGCGGTAGATGGGGATGCCCTCGCCCAGCACGTCGGCGGCGGCTTCCAACGCCGCCACCTCCCCGGCCAGCGAACGGTCTTGAACAGCGGACTTGCGCCGCTTGACCAGTCGATTCTCCACTGACTCCAAGTCGGCCAGCGTCAACTCGATCTCCAGCACCCGCAGGTGCTCCAAAGGGTCGGTGGGGCCGGGCACGTCGGGGTGGACAAAGGCTCGGAGCACGTAAACCACCGCGTCCACCTCGCGGATGCCGGCCAGAAAGCGGTTACCCAGCCCCTCGCCCCGGCTGGCCCCCTCCACCAGACCCCCGATATCGGTGAACTGCACGCTGGCCGGCGTCACGGTGCGGGAACCGCTGAGCTGAGCGATGGCGTCAAGACGGGGATCCACCACCTTGGCCACGCCCACGTTGGAGTCGGTGGTGGCAAAGGCATAAGGGGCGGCCAGCACGTCCGACCCGATCAAGGCGTTGTAGAGGGAAGACTTGCCGGAGTTGGGCAAACCGACGAACCCGAAGCGCTCCACGGGTCGTTCACGCTACCTGGAGTCGGTAGTCTTTCTAGAGACGCGGAGGTTCGAATGTCGAAGCGCACCCAAAAACGCAAGGCCAGAGCACGACGCAAGAAGGCCAACCATGGGCGCAAGCCCAATGCCGGGCGCAACAGCTGAGCCCAACCCTTCCTCTCCGCCTATCGCCTCGGGCACTCTGATCTACGACGGCGACTGCGGGTTCTGCACCGCTACCGCTCGCTGGGCACAGCGCCGGCTGAGCGACAACTACTGGGTGGTCCCCTCCCAGCAAGTTGATCTGGAAATTCTCGGCCTCAGCCAAGAAGACGTGGTCCGCTCCGCGTGGTGGATCGACCCCGACGGTACCCGCTGGGACGACCACCGCAGCATTGCCAAAGCCCTAGGAGCCATGAAGGCACCTTGGCCTGCGCTAGGCCGCATGCTCACCCTCGGCCCCATTAACCCGCTCGCCCGCTGGGCATACCGTCTGGTGGCCAACAATCGCTACCGCATTCGCTGGCCGGGAACTCGCCCCACCTGCAAACGCTGAACTCTCAGACCGCGGCGGCCTCTTCGACTTGGAAATCCAAGTACTCCTCGCCGGTGTCTACCCAGTCTTCGAATTCGATGACGTGGATCTCCTCAAACCGGCGCCGGAGCCAGCCGTCGCCCGCATCCAGCAAGCCGAGCTTCTTGCAGTTGGGCACGATCTTGGAGAACAGGATGTTCTGGAACGGCTTCTGATCGGCGGGCAGCGACAGGAAGTTCTCCACCATGGGCCGCACCGGCACGCCCATGCGCTCCCACACCTCTTGGGACAGGAACCGGTCGCGCATCCGCACCGCAGCCTCGAAGGCGAACTCCTGGCGCTCCCGCAGTTCGGGAACGGTGAGCTCGCTGTAGAACTCCTGGAGGCTGAGCACGCCGAAGGCCACATGGCGGGCCTCGTCGGCCATCACGTAGCGGAGGAGCTTCTTGAGCAGGGGCTCGGGGGTTAGCTGGTGCATGAAGCCGAAGGCGGCCAGGGCCAGGCCCTCCACCATGATCTGCATGCCCAGGTAGGTCATGTCCCAGCGGCTGTCGTTGATGATGTCGTCGAGCAGCATCTTGAGGTGGACATTGATCGGATAGGAGTCGCCCAGCTTTTCGTCGAGGTACTTGCCGAACACCTCCACGTGGCGGGCCTCGTCCACCACCTGGGTGGCGGCGTAGTACTTGGCGTCGATCCACGGCACGGTCTCAACGATCTTGGCCGTACACAGCAGCGCGCCCTGCTCGCCGTGGAGGAATTGGCTCATCCGCCACTTGAAGGTTTCCAGGGAGAACTCCCGCCACTCGGCCTCGCCCCAGTTGGCGGTGGGCAGATCGGGCCGGTCCTCGCGCTCAAACTCAGCCGAGAATTCGGATTCAGTGAATATGTTGAAGGCCTCGTACGGGTCCACCTCGATGGACCAGTCCAAGTCGGTCTGGGCGTTCCACTGCGACGTCTTGGCCTTCTCATAAAGGCGCTCCAACTTAGGGCGGGCCCCCTTGGCGTAGTCCCAGGTGAACAGGGCGTCGCTGTTGTCTTGGACCGCGTGGATTATTGAGGTGACGTCGCTGTTGGTCCGGGAGATGTCGATGATGGTGTCGATGTCGTTGACATCGGAGCGTCCGATGATCTCCTCATCGGTGCGAGTGGGCGGAGCCATGCGTCTCTCCTCTGCCGCCTTTGGCCAGGGCGATTGATTGAATGATACTCCCGAAGGCCTCAAATGAGACCTCGCGGCGTTAGCTCACTCCAAGCTGTTCAAGCCCTCGATAACCACGCCGGCCGCCGCTCCACCGTCCACCGGCAAGTCGGCGCCGGTAATGTGCGACGACTCGTCGGATGCCAGAAACAGCGCCGCGGCGGCGATGCACTCCAAAGGAACCTCGCCGGGGATGCCCCTATTGGCCGAGTAGGCCGCAGTCTGATCCATGAACGACATCATCTGGTCGAACCACTGGGAGTACATGGCCGGGTTGCCGCCCGCGGGGCACACGTTGTTCACCCGGATGCCGGATCGGCCCAGTTCCAGGGCCGCGCAGCGCATCAGCCCCCCGAGGCCGAACTTGCTGGCCCCGTAGGCGGATATCCCGTTCATACCGATGAGCCCGTCAATGGAGCTGATATTCACGATGGAACCACCCCCGGAAGCCCGCATCGGCCCGACCACCGCCCGCATGCCCAAGAACGGCCCCACCAGGTTCACGTCCAGCACCTGGCGGTAGGCCTCGGCCGAGGTGCGCTCAATGGGCCCCATGTACAAGATGGCGGCGTTGTTCACCAGCACGTCCACCTGGTCCATGCCGCTCACCACCTCGTCCCAGTGGGCCTCGTTGGTCACGTCTAGTTTGACGATTCCATCCCCATCGGCAATGTCGGTGGCCACCACCGTCGCTCCCTCGTCCCGGAACATCTGGGCGATCACCGACCCGGTACCGCGGGCCGCGCCGGTGACGATGGCTGTCTTTCCTTCAAGTCTGGACATGGCCCCACACTAGACACTGCTCGGCGTCGGAAACCCACTGATCCAGCACGGCAGATGTCGCCGCACTGCGGTAGCCTCATTGCTCCTACCGACTGGCATCTGACGGAGGGGTTGTGATGCGCAAGAAGTTCCTACTAGTTCTCGCTGTACTGCTGTCTGTGGCTCTGGTGGTCGCAGGCTGCGGCAATGACGACGACACCGAAACCGAACCGGCACCGGCTGCCACCGAGGCACCGGCACCCGCGCCCACCGAAGCGCCGACACCCGCGCCCACTGAGGCACCCGCGCCTGAGCCCACCGAGGCTCCAGCCCCTGAGGCGCCTTCCGGGGCTCTCATCAGCTTGGAAGAGGAGTGCGCGGCTTGGGGTGGGATCCAGGCCCCGGACGGATTCCGAGTGAACATGGTCACCGATATCGGCAAGGTGGACGACGGCACCTTCAACCAGTTCGCCTATGAGGGCATGGTTGGCGCGGCCGAGTGCTTCGGCATCGAAGACACCAGCGTGATCGAGACCGCGTCGGAGGCCGACTACGACGCCAACCTCAGCACCTCGGCCAGCGAAAACCCCGACGTGCTCATCACCGTGGGCTTCCTGCTCGGCACCGACACCATGGCGGCGGCCGACGAGAACCCCAACATCAACTACATCGGCATCGACCAGTGGCACCCCGAGTACCCGTCCAACTACGTGGGCGTGCTGTTCAACGAGCACGAGGGCGGCTTCATCGCCGGTGCCTTGGCCGCCTCGCTCAGCAAGTCGGGCGTGGTCGGCGTGGTGGCCGGACGCGAGGACGTGCCGCCGGTGGTCAAGTTCGTCAACGGCTACGAGGCTGGCGCCAAGTACATCAATCCCGACATCCAGGTGCTGTCGGTGTACAACGAGAGTTTCACCGATCCGGCCAAGGGCGCATCTGACGCCCAGCAGTTCATCGGCGACGGCGCTGACGTGATCTTCGGCGCCGGCGGCCCCACCGGCTCAGGCGGAATCAAGGCCGCTGCTGAGGCCGGCGCCTGGGGCATCGGCGTGGACCAAGACGAGTACTACACCACCTTCAACGGCGGCACGGCGCCTGGTTCGGAGAACCTGGCCAGCTCGGCCATCAAGCGGGTGGACCTGTCGGTGTTCCGCAACATCGCCACCACCATCCAAGGCAGCTTCGCCGGTGGGCCGTTCGTGCTGACCGCCGAGAACCTGGGCATCACCTATGCGCCGTTCCACGACGCGGCGGTGAGCGCTGAGGCCGCCGCTGCTGTGGAGATGGTGCGGGCCGGCCTGGCCGACGGCAGCATCGACACCGGGGTGTGCGGCATCGACGGCCTGTTCATTGGCGAAGGCTCCCTCTGCGACTAACCGATCCCGCGATCGACAATTGAAGGGCGGCGGCTGAGCAGGTCTCGGCCGCCGCTTTTCGCGAGCCGCTTCGGTTGTATGGCGTAGCCTGGGCTGCGCATGGCTCAGGCAAGCGGGGGCGCGGCACGTCCGGTGCTGGAGGTTGAGGGAATCACCAAGGCCTTCCCAGGGGTAGTGGCCAACGACGACGTGAGCCTCACCCTCAACCAGGGCGAGATCCACTGCCTGCTGGGAGAGAACGGCGCGTGCAAGAGCACTCTGGTGAACATGGTGTTCGGGCTGTACCGGCCCGACCAGGGCACTATCAAGGTGCGGGGCGAAGAGGTGCATTTCGAAGACTCAGGTGATGCCATCGCCCGGGGCATCGGCATGGTCCACCAGCACTTCCAGCTCATACCGGTGTTCACGGTGGCCGAGAACATCATCTTGGGCAACGAGGTCACCAAGGGGGCGTTCCTCGATCTGGACTCAGCCCGCCGCCAGATCGACAGCCTGGCCGAGCGCTACGGGCTGGCCGTGGACCCTGACGCCACCGTGGGCGACCTGTCGGTGGGGGAACAACAGCGGGTGGAACTGGTTAAGGCGCTGTTCCGCGATGCCGACATCTTGATTCTCGACGAGCCCACCGCTGTGCTGACCCCCGGCGAGGTGGACGACTTCTTCGGGGTGGTGGAAAGCCTCACCGGCCAGGGCAAGTCGATCATCTTCATCACCCACAAGCTGCGCGAGGTGCTGGCGGTGGCCGACCGCATCACCGTGCTGCGAGCCGGACGGGTGGTGGGAACCGCCACGGCCGAAGGCGCCACCCAGCAGTCGCTGGCCAACTTGATGGTGGGCCGCGACGTGGTCTTCCGAGTGGACAAGGCCGAGGCCGATCCAGGGGCACCAGTGCTCCGGACCCAAGACCTGCGGGTTGCCGACGACCGGGGAGTGGAAACGGTCACCGGCTTCGACGTGGAAGTGAGAGCCGGTGAGATCTTCGGAATCGCCGGCGTGGAGGGCAATGGCCAGCGGGAGCTGGTGGAGGCCATTTGCGGGATGCGCCCGACCGCCGGGGGGCGGGTGGAGATGCTCGGCCAGGAAACCACCGACTGGAGTCCCCGCAAGATCAACGAACTCGGCGTCGCCCACGTGCCCGAGAACCGCAGCAAGCACGGAGTGGTGGCCCAATACACCATCGCCGACAACCTGGTGCTCAACCGCTACCACCACCGCAAGTTCTCCCAGCGTGGGGTGCGCAACACCGCGGCCATCAACGCCGAAGCCCAAGAGCTGGTCGAGCAATTCGACGTCCGCACCCCCGGGGTCGACGCCGTCATCGACACGCTGTCGGGCGGCAACCAGCAGAAGGTGATCGTGGCCCGAGAGCTGACCGGCGACCTCAAGGCTCTGGTGGTGGCCCAGCCCACCCGAGGCCTGGATGTGGGCTCGATCGAGTTCATCCACCGCAAGATCATCGAGCTGCGCGACCGAGGAGTGGCGGTGCTTTTGGTGTCGGCCGAATTGGACGAGATCTTGTCGCTGTCGGATCGGATTGGCGTGCTCTATCGGGGCCGTCTGGCCGGAACAGTAAACGCCGCCGACGCCACCCGGGAAGAACTCGGCCTGCTCATGGCCACGGGCTCATCGGAAGGCCAGCGGTGAACGGGGTAGGCAGCCTGAGCGCTGGAGGCCAGCGGTGAACGGGGCCCGAAACGCCAATGCCGGGGTTGGCCGGGCGGCCAGCCAAATCCACCGCGTGCTCACCGAGGCGTGGCGGCTACAGCCGCTTTACGTATCGCTCTACGCCATCTTGTTGTCGTTCGTGGTCGGCGGCGTGCTGATCTCCATCATCGGGGTGAACCCCTTCACCGCCTACTGGGCGCTGCTGCGGGGCATGGTGGGCGGGGGCGATCAGATCGCGGGGTCGGTAGCCCGGTCGGTGCCCTTCATCGGATCGGCGCTGGCCTTGGCCTTCGCCTTCCGGGCCGGGCTGTTCAACATCGGCGCCGAGGGACAGCTCCTGGCCGGCGGCATCACTGCGGCCTACGTGGGCGCGCTGTCGTGGATGTCGGACTTGCCCGGCATCGTGGCCATCCCGCTGATCCTCATCGCCGGCACGATGGGCGGTGCCATCTGGGGCGGGATTCCCGGCGTGCTGCGAACCAAGACCGGCGCCCACGAGGTGATCAGCACCATCATGCTCAACTCTTTGGTGCTGTTCGGGGTCCGCTGGATGGTGAACTCCCGCGATCCGGTGGTGCTGCGGGACACCGAGAGCACCGTTCCCCGCACCGATTCCATCTCCGATACCGCGGTGCTGCCCGAACTAGTGGACAGCCAGCCCGTTCTCCACGTCGGGCTGTTCGCCCTGGTCGGGATCTGTTTCGTGGTGGCTTTCGTGCTCAAGCGCACCACGTTCGGTTTCGAGGTGGGCACCGTTGGATTGAACCCCCACGCCTCCCACTACGCAGGCATCAACGTAAACCGGGTGATCGTGGCCTCCATGGCCGCTTCCGGGGCGTTCGCCGGCCTGGCCGCCGCCTCGGAGATCTCGGGCACCAACGGCTTCTTCCAACCGGGCACCTTCTTCTTGATGGGCTTCGACGGCATCGCCATCGCGCTTTTGGCCCGCACCAACCCGGTGGCCATCATCGCTGCCGCCCTGCTGTGGGGGTCGATGTTGTCGGGGGCGCCGCTTATGCAGCAAGAAGCCGACGTGTCGATCGACGTGGTGCGGATCATCCAAGCGATGGTGCTGTTGTTCGTGGCCGCTGACGCCATCGTCCGCTACCTGTTCCGGGTGCGCGAGCTCGACCAGAGCCCGTTCAAGGCCACCTCCATCGAGGGGGCAGTGTGACCACCGTGGAGCACGCCGTGGGCGCAACTGGGGCCTCGGGGCGGGTCGGCCTGAATCGCCAGTCGATCACCGGATTGGTGTTTGGACTGTTGGGGATCGCGCTGATCGCCGGGGTGGCTCCGGCCATCAGCGGCACCAGTCGGCGATTCAACTTCGAGCCACCGCCCGACCCGGCGGGCATCGGGTTCCATCCCCCAACATGGGTGATTGCCATCGGCATGCTGTTCCTGCTTGCCGCGGTGCTGGGATTCGCCCCACCCGAGGCCCGCAGGTGGGCCAGCCCGGCCCGGTTATTGAGCGCAGTGGGCCTGATCCCGCTGGTGCTGGTGCTCAGCCTGGCGCTTTCCGACAATTCCAGCACCAACATCGTCAACCTGTTCAACGAGTCGCTGGTGCTGGCCACCCCGCTGGCCTTGGGGGCCACCACTGGCTTGTGGTGCGAGCGGTCGGGCATCATCAACATCGGCATCGAGGGCACCATGCTGGCCGGGGCCGGCATCGGCTACATGACCTACGCCACCATCGGAGATGCCCAGTCCACCGGGTGGCTGTGGTTCTCCATCCTCATCTCGGTGCTGGCCGGCGGATTAGTGGCCGCCCTCCTCGCCGTGCTGTCCATCCGCTTCGGGGTGAACCAGATCGTGAGCGGCGTGGTGATCAACCTGTTCGCCCTGGGGCTCACCGGTTTCCTGCGTTCAGAGGTGATCGTTAAAACCGGCATCACCACCGGGGTGGGCACCTCCGAGTTCGGCTTGCCCTTGCTGTCGGAGATCCCGGTGATCGGCGACCAGCTGTTCCGGGGCAAGCCCATCTACTGGATGATGTACCTGGTGGTGATCGGCACCTGGTTGGTCATGTTCCGCACGCCGTGGGGACTGCGGGTGCGGTCGTGCGGCGAGAACCCCCACGCAGCAGAGACGCTGGGGGTGAACGTGGTGCGGATCCGCTATCAGTCGGTGATCTTGGGCGGGCTCATCGCCGGTCTGGCCGGGGCCTGGTTCTCCATGGAGTCGCAAACCCGCTTCGAAGACAACATGACCAACGCGGCGGGGTTCATCGCTCTGGCCGCCCTGATCTTCGGGAAGTGGACCCCGTGGGGGGCCTTCGGCGGAGCGCTGCTGTTCGGCTTCTCCCGAGCGCTGGGCACCCGGCTCCAGTTCCTGGGGGTCGAGGTGAGCGGATTCGAGATTCCCAGCGAATTCCTCCAAGCCCTCCCGTTCATTGTCACACTGGTAGTGGTAGCCGGTGCGGTGGGCCGGTCGATCCCACCGGCCGCGGCGGGCCAGCCCTTCCAGCGAAGCAAATAGCCGAAACGAGGCCAGATGAGCACTGAGCAGGCGATTCCATGGAACGAGTTGTGGGCTGCCGCCCATAAAGCCTCCGCGAGCGCCTACGCCCCGTACTCGAAGCTGTCGGTAGGGGCGGCTGGGCTGACCGACGACGGTCGGGTGGTAACCGGCTGCAACGTGGAGAACGCCTCCTACGGGCTCACGCTGTGCGCCGAGTGCGGCCTGGTGGGAGATCTGCATCGCACCGGGGGCGGACGGCTGGTAGCGGTGGCGGTGACCGACGGCAACGGAAACCCGCTCACCCCGTGCGGGCGCTGCCGCCAACTCCTCTATGAGGCGGGCGGCGCAAGCTGCCAAGTGAACGAGACCCACACTGTGGGCGACCTGCTGCCCGGCGCCTTCGGCCCCGACGACCTGCCGTGAACGCAAGCGCATGAGGCTTCGAGGCGAGGACGGATCGTGAAGGCAGTCGATCTCATCCTCGCCAAGCGAGACGACGGCGAGCTGAGCGACCAGCAGATCAACTGGTTCATCGAGGGGGTCACCGCGGGAGACATCCCGGCCGAGCAGGCCACCGCGCTTCTCATGGCCATCGTATGGCGGGGCCTGACCGCCCGGGAGCTGGCCACCTGGACCGCGGCCATGATCAACAGCGGCCAGCGGCTGGACTTGTCGAGCCTGGAACGCCCCACCGTCGACAAGCACTCCACCGGCGGCGTGGGCGACAAGGTGTCGCTGGTGCTTTGCCCGCTGGTGGCGGCCTGCGGCGCGGCGGTGCCACAGCTCTCCGGCCGGGGCTTGGGCCATACCGGGGGCACGCTCGACAAGATGGAGGCCATCGCCGGCTGGCGGGCCGCCCTGAGCGACGACGAGTTCCTCGCCCAACTTCAGGACGTAGGCGCAGTGATCGCGGCGGCCACCGCCGATCTGGCCCCGGCCGACCGAGTGCTGTACGCCCTGAGGGACGTGACCGGGACGGTGGCATCGATCCCACTGATCGCCAGTTCGATCATGTCCAAGAAGATCGCCGAGGGCACCGCCGGTCTGGTGCTGGATGTGAAATTCGGCTCGGGGGCGTTTTTGCCCGACCCGGCCATGGGTGAGGAGCTGGCCCGAACCATGGTCGGTTTGGGCCACGCCCACGGCGTGAACACCGTGGCCCTCCTCACCGACATGGACCAACCACTGGGCCTGGCTGCGGGCAACGCCCTCGAAGTAGCCGAGGCAATCGAGGCATTGGCCGGAGGTGGCCCCGCTGACTTGGTGGAAGTAACCCTGGCCTTAGCCCAAGAGATGGTGGCATTGGCCACCCTGGACGCCGATCCGGCCAAAGTTCTGGCCTCCGGTCAGGCCATGGACGCCTGGCAGGCCATGGTGGCCGCCCAAGGCGGCGATCCCGCCGCTCCCCTGCCCACCGCCAAAGTGGTGGACCACTGGACCGCGCCGGCCGATGGGGTGATCAACCGCATTGATGCCCTGGCAGTGGGAGTGGCCGCCTGGCGGCTGGGCGCAGGGCGGGCCCGCAAAGAAGACGACGTGTCGGCCTCGGCCGGGGTGCTCCTGCGCCGTGTCCACGGCGACCGGGTGTCTGCCGGCGAGGTGATCGCCGAACTCCACACCGAAGACCCCTCCCTATTGCCCACGGCCCACGATGCCCTGAGTTCGGCCTTGACCATCGCCAACACCGCTCCTGAACCTCGCCGCCTGATTGCCGACCGGGTTGCCTAACCTTAAGCCAGTGATACATCCGACAATCGAAGAAGTAAGAGCCGCCCCCAAGGTGTTGTTGCACGACCACTTGGACGGGGGGCTGCGTCCGCAGACTGTGGTGGAGTTGGCGGCGGAGACCGGTTACGACAATCTGCCCACCACCGATGCCGATGATTTGGCCCGGTGGATGGTGCGGGGGGCCAGCCGACTCGACCTCACCTTGTACTTGGAGACGTTCGCCCACACCGTGGGGGTCATGCAGACCCGCGACGCTTTGGAGCGGGTGGCGGCCGAGTGCGCCGAAGACCTGGACGACGATGGCGTGGTCTACGCCGAGGTGCGATTCGCCCCGGAGCTGCACACCGAAGGCGGGCTCAGCCTGGACGAGGTGGTGGAGGCGGTGGTGGCCGGCTTCGAAACGGGCAGTGCCAGCCAGAACATCCGCATCGGGACGCTGCTCACCGCCATGCGCACCGCGGCCCGCTCACTGGAGATCGCCCAGTTGGCCATCCGCCACCGCGACCGGGGGGTGGTGGGCTTCGACATCGCCGGGGCCGAGGCCGGCAACCCGCCCACCCGCCACCTCGACGCCTTCCACCTGATCCAGCGGGAGAACTTCCACTTCACCATCCACGCCGGGGAGGCCTACGGCCCGCCGTCCATCTGGGAGGCGGTGCAGTACTGCGGCACCGAGCGGCTGGGCCACGGGGTCCGCATCGTGGACGACATCGACTTCCACCCCGACGGCACTCCCAAGCTGGGCCGTTTGGCCGCTTTCGTGCGGGACCGGCGCATCCCGTTGGAGCTGTGTCCCACATCCAACGTCCACACCGGGGCAGCGCCGTCCATCGCCGAGCATCCCATCAAGGTGTTGAGCGACCTGCGGTTCCGGGTGACGGTCAACACCGACAATCGTCTGATGAGCGCCACCTCCATGACCCAAGAGGTGATGCAGCTTGTGGAGGAGTTCGGTTTCGGCTGGGCCGACATCCAGTGGCTCACCATCAACGCCATGAAGAGCGCCTTCATCCCCTTCGATGAGCGCCTGGAGATCATCAACAAGGTGGTCAAACCGGCCTACGGGTCCCTGGCGCTGTGACCGCGGCCCCTATCGACACTGTCGGATTGGCCTCGGGGAGAGGCTCCCCATGATCGAAACCGTCGGCCTCGATGCCGATGACACCTTGTGGCACAACGAGTCGATCTTCGCCGACTATGAGCAGCGGATGGCCGATCTGGTGGCCCGTTACCTGCCCGATGTGGACTTCCACGAGCGGCTCATCGAACTAGAGCGGCACAACGTGGCCATCTTCGGCTACGGGATCAAGGGGTTCGTGCTGTCGATGATCGAGACCGCCATCGAGGCCACCGAAGGCCAGATCACTGCGGAGGAGATCCACACCATTGTGGGCTGGGCCAAGGAAATGCACTCCCACCCAGTGGAGCTGCTCGACGGAGTAGCCGAGACCATCGAGGAGCTGGAGCACCGCTACCGCCTGGTGCTCATCACCAAGGGCGACCTGTGGAACCAGGAGACCAAGATCGCCGCTTCCGGGTTGGCCGACCACTTCGACGCCGTGGAGATCGTGGCCGAGAAGGACCAGTCTACCTACTCCCGCCTGTTCGACCGCCACCACATCGCCATCGACCGATTCGTGATGGTGGGCAACTCGGTGCGCTCCGACATCGAGCCCGTGGTCGCCCTCGGCGGCCGGGGCGTCCACATCCCCTACCACCTAACCTGGGACCTAGAGCACGCCACCATCTCCCCCCACGACCGGTGGGTGGAACTCTCCGACATCCGCCAACTCCCCCCCTGGCTGGACGGCCAGTGGCGGTCTTAGGCTGAACGGTCGTCGAGGCGGTCGGTGCTGGGGTCGAAGGTGGGGAGTTGGTGTTGGACGGCGCCTTGGTGGGCGGCCAGCTCGTCGTACACCATGGCCTCCACTTCTTCCCAAGAGGTGGCCCGGGGCGGGTCTAGATCCCGGTTGTAGGGCTGGTCGAACACAATCACGGTACGGCCCTCGGCCCGCAGAGCCTCGACGTTGTGGGGGGCGTCTTCGATGTAGACGTGGGCGTCCACCGCCGACTTTCCGCCCACGAAGCACAGATCCCGATAGGGGATCTTGGCCTTGTCGAGCCATTCTGCCGTGTCGCCCGCCGCGATTGCGTGGTCCCAGTTGGTGTACAGCCGGTGGGTGATGATGCGAATCCACACCCCGGCCTCAGACAACCGCCACAGCGCCTTGGACGCGCCAGGCATGGCCGGCATGTCGGCCAGCATCCGATGCTCTGCCACCGCCCGGCGGTGATAGGCCTCGAAATCGCCTTCTTCGAATCCCCATTCCTGGAAGCCCCACCCGCATTCCAGAGTCAGCGAATCCTCGGGCACACCTTTCTCCTGGGCCACGATCTTGCGGAAGGCCATGGTGTGCTGGGCGCATACCCCGTCGAGGTCGACGCCGAAAACAAACGGTCCCCCGCTCATCGACCCTTGGGGTGCCAGACAGTCTTGGTCTCGCAGAAGGCGTTGATGAGGTATGGGCTTTGGGCGGCCTCGGCAGCCCATTGCTGCTCGGCGGCCGATGCGCTCACCACCCGGGTGATGGTGGCCGCCGCCTGACGAGCCGCCTCGGCGGCCAACTCAGCGTCGCAGCCGGTGAGGTCCAGCGAATCCACCGCCACATGGCCGGCCAATGGAGGAACGAGCTCGTCGCGGTGACCGGTGATGATGTTGACCACCCCAGACGGCACGTCGCTCAGCGCCAGGGTTTCGGCCAGGGTGACGGCCGCCAGCGGGCAGCGCTCGGAGGCCAGCACCACCGCGGTGTTGCCCGACACGATCACCGGGGCCAGCCGGGACACCAGCGGCAGAAGGGGAGGTTCGTCGGGGGCCACAATCCCCACCACGCCGGTGGGCTCGGGCACACTGAGGTTGAAGTAAGGGCCAGCCACCGGGTTGGCCCCACCCAACACGGTGGCAAACTTGTCGGCCCAGCCCGCGTACCACACCCAGCGGTCGATGGCCGCCGCGGTCTCTTCGGACGCGTCCGCCTCGGTACACCCGTCACCGGCCCGGAGCACCTCGGCGCAAAACTCGTCTCGGCGGGACTCCATCACCTCGGCCACCCGATACAGAATCTGGCCCCGGTTGTAGGCCGTGCGCCCGGCCCAGCCCTCTTGAGCCGAACGGGCTGCCGCCACTGCGTCCCGAACGTCTTTGCGGGACCCCTGGACAGCGTGGGCCAAGAGCTGGTCCTCGGCACCTACCACCGGATATGACCGGCCCGACTCGGAGCGCTCGAATGCCCCGCCGATGAACTGCTTGTAGGTCTTGTTGACCACGAGCCGGCTGCTCATGCCACCAACTCCTCAGATGAGAACAGCCTGCTCATGCCACCAGCTCCACGTAGGGCAGGAGACCGGCCCGACCACCCTCGCGGCCGTAGCCGCTCTCGCGGTAGCCGCCGAAGGGGCTGGCCGGGTCGAACCGATTGAAGGTGTTGGCCCACACCACGCCGGCCTGCATCCGATCGGCCATCCACAAGATGCGAGACCCCTTCTCAGTCCAGATGCCGGCCGACAGCCCATAGGGGGTGTTGTTGGCCTTGTCCACCGCCTCCTCGGCGGTGCGGAAGGTGAGCACCGACAGCACCGGCCCGAAGATCTCCTCCTGGGCGATGCGGTGGGCGGTGGACACATTGGTGAACAGCGCCGGGGCGTGGAAGAAGCCCCGCTCGGGCAGCACGCATTCCGGCGTGTACAGCTCGGCCCCCTCAGCCACCCCCGAGGCCACCAACTCGGTGATGCGGTCGAGTTGGGCTTGGGAGTTGATGGCCCCGATGTCGGTGTTCTTGTCCAGGGGATCACCCACCCGCAAGGTGTCCATACGCCGCTGGAGCTTGCCCACCACAGTGTTGGCCACCGTCTCCTGCACCAGCAGGCGCGATCCGGCGCAGCACACCTGGCCGCCGTTGAAGTAGATGCCGTTCACGATGCCCTCGGTCACCTGGTCGAGGGCGGCGTCGTCGAACACGATGTTGGCCGCCTTGCCCCCCAGTTCCAAAGTGAGTCGCTTGCCGGTTCCCGCCATCTCAGCGGCAATGGCCCGGCCCACCTCGGTCGACCCGGTGAACGCCACCTTGTCCACTCCGGGGTGGGCCACCAGCGCGGCCCCGGCGGCGTCGTCTCCGGTGATGATGTTGACCACGCCGGGGGGAAGCTCGGCGTCACGCAGCACCTCGGCCAGCAGCAAAGCGGTCAGCGGAGTGGTGGGCGCCGGCTTGAGAACCGCGGTGTTCCCACAGGCCAGCGCAGGGGCCAGCTTCCAGGCCGCCATCAGCAGGGGGAAGTTCCACGGGATGACCTGGGCAGCCACTCCCAGCGGTGCGGCCCGGCGGCCGCTGAAGGCGTAGTCGAGCTTGTCGGCCCAACCGGCGTAGTGGAAGAAGTGGGCCGCGGCCAGCGGGATGTCGAGATCGCGGGACTCCCGGATGGGCTTGCCCCCGTCCATCGTCTCCAGCACGGCGAACTCCCGAGCCCGTTCCTGAAGCAGCCGGGCCACCCGGTACAGGTACTTGGCCCGCTCCGCACCGGGCAGATCACGCCATCCCCCTTCCCAGGCGGTACGGGCCGCGGCCACAGCCCGGTCCACGTCGGCGGCATCGGCCACGCTGACTTCGGCCAACGCCTCCCCGGTGGCGGGGTTGACGGTGGGCGCGAGCCGACCGGCAGCCGGCTCCACCATCTCGCCCCCCACGAACAGGCCGTACTGCGAGGCCAAGCGCACCGGAGCTGTCGACTCGGGCGCAGGCGCGTACTCCAGGCTGAAGTCGCCCACGGGCTCCACTTCGCCACCGATAGACAAGCGATCAGTCAACGCTGAAATCCTCCCGCCGCTGATAGCGGCCATCCAAGAGCTTGGCCCGCTGCATCAACACGTCGTTGAGCAGGCTGGATGCCCCCAGGCGGAACCGCTCCGGGGTCAGCCACCCCGAGCCCAGCGTCTCGCCCACGATCACCAGGTAGTGCCAGGCTTGCTTAGCCGTGCGGATGCCCCCGGCCAGCTTGAGGCCCACCGCCTGCCCGGTTTGCTGAGCCATGTCGCGGATGGCCTCGGCCATGCACAGGGCGACAGCCGGCGTGGCCGACGTGCCGATCTTGCCGGTGGAGGTTTTGATGAAGTCGGCCCCGGCCACCATGGCCAGCATCGAGGCCCGCCTGATCTGGTCATAAGACCCCAGCTCACCGGTCTCCAAGATCACCTTCAGATGGGCCGGTCCGCAGGCTTGCTTGGCGGCCACGATCTCGTCGTAGGCCTTCTGGTACCGCCCCGACAGAAACGCCGAGCGGTTCAACACGATGTCCACCTCGTCGGCCCCTTCGGCCACCGCCCACGAGATCTCCGCCAACCGAGTTTCCAGGGGTGCCAGCCCAGCAGGGAACCCCCCGGCCACGCTGGCCACCGCCACCGGGCTGTCGGCCAGCGCCTCGGCGGCCACCGGGACCAGCTCGGGATACACGCACACCGCGGCCACCGAGGGCACCGACCAGTCGGCGGCGTCAGGATGGCGGGCCCGGACACAAAGTGCCTGCACCCGATCGGGAGTGTCGGCCCCCTCCAGTGTGGTTAGGTCCATCACCCGGATGGCCAAGTCGAGCGCCGCTGCTTTGGAGGATGTTTTGATCGACCGAGTACACAGCGAGGCAGCCCGTTGCTCCAGCCCCACTGCGTCCACCGGGGTGATGCGCACCCCGGCCACGGCATCGGCGGCCCCTGTCGGGGTCTCGATGGCGAGCAGATCGGTCACCCGCCCAAGGATAGGGCGGGAGTTCGACAACCAGTCACCCGTGATCAATGCCTAAGGTGAGGCTATGGAGGTTTCGGTTGTCGATCACCCGCTGGTGCAGACCCGCCTGACCGCCCTACGCGGGGCCGATACCCCTTCTCCGGAGTTCCGGCGGTCGCTGGATGAGTTGAGCGGGTTGTTGGTGTACGAGGCACTGCGGGATCTTCCTGCCGCCGCGGTCAGCGTCGACACGCCGCTGGCGCCGACATCTGGAGTCCGAATCGACAACCCCCCACTGCTGGTACCGGTGCTGCGAGCCGGGCTGGGAATGCTCGACGCCGCTCGCAGGCTGTTGCCGGAGGCGGCCGTGGGCTTTCTGGGCGTGCGCCGCAACGAGGAGACGTTCCAGCCCGAGCCCTATCTCAACACCGTGCCCGACGATCTCCGCGGTCAGGCGGTGCTGGTGTTGGAGCCGATGCTGGCCACCGGAGGGTCGCTGGCCTACGTGTGCGGGCGGATGGCCGCCGCCGGCGCCGGACAGATCACCGCAGTGTGCGTGCTGGCCGCCCCTGAAGGGGTGAAGGCGCTAGAAGCCGCCGCCCCTGGCGTTCGCCTGTTCACCGCGGCAGTCGACGAGGGGCTCAACGATCGGGCCTACATCGTGCCCGGCTTGGGAGACGCGGGCGACCGTCAGTTCGGAGAGCTCTGATGCATCGCGCGGAAAAAGAACAGTTCGGAGAACTCTGAACTGTCCCGACGGGGAAAGGATCAGCCGGGGCCGCCAAGGTCGGTGTCGTAGGCGCTGTACACCACATCAACCGCGTGGTGGTTGAGCTGGTCCACCCGGTGGACGATGTCGGCCATCGACCGTTCCAATGTTGAGTCGGGCTTTTGGGTGTGCAGTCGGTGGATTTGCTCCTGCACCGAGGCCTGGAGCTGAACCTGCTCGGTGCGGATCTTGTTCACTTGGGGCACCAGCCGGGGGGCCAGCTCGATGCAGTCATCGAAAAGCCCGAGGTCGCAGTCTGAGCAGAATCCGGTAAGCGCCCGGCTGAGTTCTCCGAGTTGGTCTTCTAGGCGCTGCACCCACTCGTCGAGATTGTCGGCGGGCATGCCCTCGGACAAGAGCGCTTGCAGGCCAACTCCGGCCCGGTTCAACTCAATGCGCCAGTCTGTGTTTTCCCCCATGGCGATCTCCTCGTCATCATGTGGGAACGACCACGCTGTCGCTCTTGCGTTTTGCTTGCGTTCGCTACTGCGATCGCTCTTGCGTTCAACCTCAGCTTAGGCTCACTCCCCTGGAGCGCGCCAGAGCACTTTGGCGAATTCTGCGGAAACGCCTGGTTGTGCCTAGCGGGCGGAGGGGCGCAGGATGTCGCCGGGGTGGGCGCCTACGCCGCTCTCGTCAACCTCGCCATCGCGACGAATGGGGGTGCCGTTCACCAGCACGTGGGTGATGCCCACGGAGGCATCCGCGGTGAGCCGCTCGGCGTTGGCGGGGAAGTCCCGAACCCGCCGCAGCGGCCCGGGCGCCACCGTGTCGGGGTCGAACACCACCACGTCGGCATAGGCCCCCTCCCGCAGATAGCCCCGGTCCACCAGGTTGAACAAGTCGGCCTGCACCGCGGAGAGCTTCCTCACCGCCTTCTCCATGGGCATGAGTTCGCGGTCGCGCACCCAATTGCCCAAGAAGTCGGTGGCCTGCGGTGCGTCGCACAGTTGGCCCACGTGGGCGCCGGCGTCGGACAGGCCCAACGTGCAGCCGTCTTGCCGCAGAAGCATGGCCACCCCGTCGGGGTCGTCGTTGGCGATGATGCAGCTGATCCGAGTGGCCAGGTCGTCGGATACCGCGGTGTCGAGAAGCACGTCGAGGGGGCGCACCCCCAGTTCCTCGGCCACATCGGTGAGCCGCCGCCCGACCAGCTCCGGGCGAGAAGCCGTCTCAGCGATCTGGAAGGTCTCCCACCGGGGAACCATGGCCTTCTGGTGCTTGAAGGCCTCCGCCGTCCGGTTGCGCCAATCCTCATCGTCGTAGGCCTTGAGCCGGGCGTCGTGGTCCTCGCTCATCAGCGCGGCGAACTCGGGGTTCACGTTGAGGGTGAACGGATCGGTCATCACCATCTGGAAAGTGAGCGGGCGAGGAGTGACCTGGGGCCACACCTGAATTCCCTTTTCCCACGCCTCCCGGTTCTTGGCCGCGCTCTTCTCATGGTTGCCGTTGGGGAAGGTCAGCAGGGCGCCGTAGGTGAACGGCACGCCCACCTGGGGCTGCAACGCGTACATGTCGTCGATGCCCACCTGCTCGCCAGGGGCAATCGAAACCACGCCCCGGCGCTTCTGGCCGAGCACGCCGATGAGCGCTTCGAACTCGTCGCGGGTGGCGAATCGGCTGGGGATGGGCAGTCCGTCGGCCCCGCGGTGGGTCATGGCAAAGCTGGTGGCCAGCCCGGCCGCTCCGGCGTCTATGGCCTCAGCCACCACCTCCACCATGCGGGCCACTTCTTCGTCGGTTGACGCCCGCTCGTAGGCCTCGTCGCCCACCACAAACAGCCGCAAAGCGGTGTGGCCGATGTAGGCGCCGAAGTTAAGGGCGATGCCCCGGCGAGAGATGGAGTCCAGATACTCAGGGAACGTCTCAAAGTCCCAGGGGATGCCCTCGGCCAGGCTGTCCACGTTCATGTCCTCGACGTTCTCGAGGGTGCGGGCGATGAGATCCTGGTGACGGGACCGGGTGGGGGCGATGGAGAAGCCGCAGTTGCCCGCGATCACCGAGGTCACCCCGTGGTAGCACGAGGGGCTGAGCGCCGGATCCCAGAACACCTGGGCGTCGTAGTGGGTGTGGATGTCGATGAAGCCAGGGGCCACCACCTGGCCGCTGGCATCCAGTTCGACCTTGCCCGACAGCCCCGAACCGATCTCGCTAATGCGGTCCCCGGTGATGGCGACATCGGCCTCCCATCCTGGCTCACCTGAGCCGTCCACCACAGTTCCCCCGCGAATTACAACGTCTGCACTCATGCGCCTCAGTCTCCCACGCGGATTTCGAACTTGCCCGTTCGAGCACCGGAGAGCACCACCGAGCCCACATCGATCACCCGGGGCCCACCACGCACCACCCGCAGCAAAGCGATCTGGCCGGAGTGCAGGCGGCGGCTGCGCTCTCCGTCGAAGGCCAGCAGACATGGCCCGGCCACATCCACGGAGACTCCGAGTTCCAGATACCGGCTTCGGGCCAAGCCAACCGACGCGAATCATCTCGGCACCTGTCTCCACCGCTTCGTGAACGAGGCGACGTGGGTGGTCATCCACAGTCCTTCGCAGTTCTCAGTACACGACGGTGATCCCTCTTTTTTAGGTTTGGGAGCGCGTTGCGTATTGTTGAGGGCCACTGGTTCAGAGGAGGTGTCGCCATGCGCCGGGCCCAATTGTTGTTGATGGTGCTGATGTTGGCCGTGTTGGGCGCGGCCTGCGGCGGCGGAGGGGGAACGACTTCGGAGGAACGCCCGCTCGGCGCGGACCCCGATGAGTTAGCCCCTCCCACCGCTCAGGTCGTCGCTCCGACCCCGCCCCCCACCCCTACGCCGACCTCAACCCCCGAGGCATTCATATACGTGGTTCGAGAGGGCGACACGCTGGGCAGCATCGCCGACGAGTTCGGCATCACCTGGCAGGAGATCGACGCGATCAACGAGTTGGAGAACCCCAACGTCTTGAGCATCGGCCAAGAGATCGAAATCCCCCAAGACGCGCCGGTCGTTCTCAACAGCGACGGCACCGTCCGCCCTGGCGAGCGCACCCATATCGTTGTCCAGGGCGACACGCTGCTGGGGATCGCCCTTCAGTACGGCAAGACGCTGGATGAGATCACCGCGGCCAACAACATCGTCGCGGCCGAACTGATCCAGGTCGGCCAAGAGCTCATCATCCCCCCCGACGCGGAAGATCCCGCTCCCTAGCGGCGGATATCCACAACTTGCGCTAACCGCGCCCTCATGGCGGATATCCACAACTTGCGCTAACCGCGCTTCTAGTGTGGGCCATATGGCCGTTCCGGCTCGTGCCTGGTTATTTGCGCCGAGAGCGCGGCGCAAAGCCACCATGTGGTGTCCACGCTGCGATGTCACATGGTGGGGCACGGAGCGCGACACCTGTTGGTCGTGCCACCAGCACACCGCCACCACTCCGGCCCCGACCGCCAATGTCCGCGTGCTGGCTGCCAGCACGGTCGGCGAGTCGTGAACGTCAGGCTAGTTCTTCTCGCGATTGTCATCTCGTGAACGCCGGGCTCGCCATTCCCGCGATCATCATCTTGGGGTGCGGTCTGCTGGCCGGCATCGTGGCCATGGCTACCCGCAAGAAACGGGCCCTCTGGGACATCTTCCCCGGCCCGGTGCCGGAGGCAAGCCAGGCAATCTCAGAAAGTGGGCCGATGCCTTTCGACGGCGAGCTTGATTTCTCCGACCCCGAGGACGAAACAGGGGCCGCCAATGGGAAACCAAAGCTCGAGCTGGTAGGTGACGCCACAGACGAAGTGCCCAACGCTGTGGACACCTCTCGGCCCGACCATGAGGGCCTGGCCGAGTGGCACCGGCACCACGACCAGACGGTCTCGGCCTGGATCGAGAATCACCAGAAAGTGCTGGGCGAAATCAATGCCTCGGGCCTCCAGGTCGATATGGACAATCGTGACGAACTCTTGGCCGGCCATGAAGAACTGGCCCCGAAGATGCGGGAGGCCATCGCCAGCCATCCCTCGCCGGTCATGAGGGCCGAGCTGAGCGCCATGCACGTGGCCGGGGAGGCAGCGGTGTTCGCGGTGATCAAAAGCGACTACGCCACCGCCCGTCGCCAACACCTCATCTACGTGCAGTATCGGGACGAGTGGATTGAGCGGCTGCGCCAATTCTCCGAAGAGCCCATGAGCAACCTGCGGGCGGTTATGTCCACCGCCGAATTCGAACTGGAGGAGATACGCACGGCACTGGAGACGGCGTTGATCGAAACCGGCGAGCCAGAAGAAGACGAGCCCGATTTCGAGGCCCCGATCATGGTGCGAGACGACTCAGGGGCCGTCTTCGACTTGGAAGACCAGCCCGAGGACGCCCTTGAGGTTGCGGTCGGCGTGCCCGAGGACACCACCGAAGACCTTGAAGGCGGGCGCATCCGCCGCCTCCTCCGCCGGCGCAACACCCCCGGCCACGCGGAGTAGAGGCAAGCAGCGACATAAATCCAGACCTCTTTAGTCAGGTATTGCCTCAGCGGAGTAGGATGGGCAGACTTCTTTCATCAACTGCCGCACAGAAGGAGCTGAACATGGCTATCCGACTTGGGGATGCCGCCCCCGATTTCACTGCCGAGACCACTGAGGGAACCATCTCTTTCCACGAGTGGAAAGGGGACTCGTGGGCGGTTCTGTTCTCCCATCCCAAGGACTTCACCCCGGTGTGTACCACCGAGCTGGGCTACACCGCTCGGCTGGCCGAGCAGTTCGCCGCTCGCAACGTGAAGGTGATCGGCCTGTCGTGCGACTCGGTGGAAGACCATGTGGCCTGGTCGCAGGACATCGAGGACACTCAGGGCATCCGTCCCAACTTCCCGATGATCGGCGACGCCGACCGCGCCGTGGCCGACCTCTACGACATGATTCACCCCAACGCCAGCGACACCATGACGGTGCGCTCGGTGTTCGTGATAGGCCCCGACAACACGGTCAAGCTCACCATCACCTATCCGGCCAGCACGGGGCGCAACTTCGACGAGGTGCTGCGGGTGATCGACTCGCTCCAGCTCACCGCCGCCAAGAAGGTGGCCACCCCGGTGAACTGGCAGCAAGGCGACGACGTCATCATCGTTCCCGCCCTTTCCAACGAGGAGGCTGCGGAGCTGTTCCCCGGCGGCTGGGATGAGCAGAAGCCCTACCTGCGTGTAGTCTCCCAGCCATAGTTTCCATTATTTCCACCAAGGAAAACCTGGCTAACGCCGAAGAGGTGCAATTTACATGAGCGACGCGTCCACTCTGGCCACCGATTTGACGACCGCCGCCCGCGCGGTGGGAGCGGTGAAGATCTACGGGTCAGGGGAGACCGAAGTCAGAGCCCTAGACGGAGTGGACATCACCTTCGAGAAGGGCAGGTTCACCGCCATCATGGGCCCGTCGGGTTCGGGCAAGTCCACGCTCATGCACTGCATGGCCGCCCTGGACAACCTCAGCGAAGGCCAAGCCTTCATCGGCGACACCGACCTGAGCACCCTCACCGACAAAGAGCTCACCATGCTGCGCCGCGATCGGCTGGGGTTCATCTTCCAGGCGTTCAACCTGGTGCCCACCCTGAACGCAATCGAGAACATCACCCTGCCGATGGACCTGGCCCGGCGCGAGCCCGACCAAGAGTGGGTCGACAGTGTGGTCGCCACCGTGGGACTGGGTGATCGACTCACCCACCGACCCAACGAGCTGTCGGGCGGCCAGCAACAGCGGGTGGCGGTGTCGAGGGCGCTGGCCAGCCAGCCGGAGATCATCTTTGCCGACGAGCCCACCGGCAACCTCGACTCCCGGTCGGGCAACGACGTGCTGAAGTTCATGCGCGAGGCGGTTGACGATCTGGGCCAGACCATCGTGATGGTCACCCACGACGCCAAAGCGGCATCGTACGCCGACCGGACCGTGTTCCTGGCCGACGGCCTGCTCCAGGGCGAGATGCTCAACCCCACCGCAGACCAAGTGCTCGACTACATGAAGATCTTGCAAGTAGGCCAATTCGTCAAAGGCATACCAGAAGGTGCCACCGCGGAAGAGGTCTTGGAGTATATGAAGGACTTAGACGACTGAGTTTGGGCGCAGCCAGGTAGCCCGACCTCGAAGTTCATGATCCGGTAATCGGTCAATGACTCTCCTGCGATACAGCCTCCGAAGCATTGCCGGCGTCAAAGTCCGGTTCGCGCTCACCACCCTGGCGGTGATCATCGGGGTGGCCCTAACCACCGGCGTGCTGATCTCCACCGATGGCCTCCGCTCCTCGCTCAACGACTTATCGGGCAGGATCTACGAAAAGTACGACTTCACCGTTCGCGCCGCCTCCGAAGTCGGCGATCGAAACGATGGCGTGACCCTTATTCCTGTGTCGCTGAGCGAAGAACTCATGTCGGTCGACGGGGTAGAAGCAGTAACAGGATTGGCCCAGGAATTCAACGTTGTGGCCATCGACGGCGAAGACAACGCCTTGGACCCCGGCGTAGGGCGACAAATCGGATACGGCTGGCCAGAAACCGAGTCGCTAAGCACAATCTATGTCTACGACGACGGCATCAGCCGCCGGCCCGTCGGTCCCGATGAATTCGCCATCGACCATTTCACCGGCCGGGAGAACAACTTTGTTATCGGCCAGCGCTACAAGGTGGCCACCCCCGGCGGCACCGGCGAATACGAGCTGGTGGGGTATTTGTACTTCATCGACCCCGAGACCCGGGTAGCACTTCAGACCGTCTCGTGGGACATGACCACCACCCGGCAGATCCTGCACGATGGAGGCGGCTACGACCTCATCCATGGAAAGCTGGCACCGGGAGCGACCTATGAAGAGGTGGCCGCGGCCATCAGCGCGCTCGTGGGCCCCGATATCGAGGTGCTCTCCCAGCAGGACAACATAGATGAGAGCAACGCGGAGTTTGCCGGGAACATCGACCGCATCCAGAACCTCTTGCTGGCATTCGCGGTGATCGTGTTGATCATCTCGGCGTTCATCAGTTACAACACCTTCACCCTGGTCGCGGGGCAGCGCATCAGAGAGCTGGGCCTGCTACGGGTACTGGGCGCCGAGCGACGCCAGGTCGCCCAAATCGTGGCGGTGGAGGCCTTGATCGTCGGGATCGTGGCCACCGTCTTGGGATTCGGACTCGGTATCTTGGTGGCTCTCGGCGTCGCCGGAGCGATGAACAGCGCCGGCGCTCACCTCCCCGCTATCGACGTGATAATCGGCGGGTGGACCGTGGCAGCCGCGGTGATAGTCGGCATCGGTGTGACCGTGGTCACCGCCATCTGGCCGGCCATGCGGGCCCGCCGGGTGACGCCCATGGTGGCACTGGCCGACGAGGCCGAGATCGATCCCTTCAATCGGCGGCGCGCCCTGGTTATCGGATCAGCAGCCGGCGGGGGGGGGCTGATACTGCTGCTGATCGGCCTACTGTCCAATCTTTCAACCTCCCAGCTCCTTCTCCCGCTCGGCTTGGGGGCGTTGTTGATGCTTCTGGGGGTCAACATCGCCACTCCGGGGATTGCCCGGTCGATGTCGCTGTTCCTGGGCTGGCCGGCCGACCGGCTGTTCACCGTCAACGGGCGATTGGCTCGGCTCAACGCGGCCCGCAATCCTCGACGCACCGCCACCACCGCTTCGGCGCTCATGATCGGCCTGGCCATGGTGTCTTTGGTAACCGTGCTGGGAACATCTTTCAAGCAAACATTGAACAGCCAGTTAGAGGATTCGGTGGAAGCCGATTGGCTCGTCTGCGTCAACGAGTGCAACACCGATGTGAGCGCGTTCAGCACTGCTCTAGGCGCTTTCAGCCAGGAGGCCACCCAGCGGATATCTGAGATACCGGAGATGGAATCGGTGATGGCCTTCCGATTCCGCCCCGACGGAGCGCGCGCTCCCGACGGCGAGGAGCGCCGAGTAACAGCCACCGACATCGACTCGTTCACCCCTCATGTCGATCCGGGTGTGGTCGCCGGAACCTTGGACAACGCCGGTGCCGGTGATGTGCTCGTCCACAAAGACCTAGCCGATGATCTGAACATTGCCGTTGGAGACCAGCTGCTCCTCGAGTTCCCCGGCCAGCAGAAATCTGCGTTCCAAGTCGTCGCCCTCCACACTGAGGATTCCGTGGTCGGCCCCTTGGTGGTCGACCTCAGCGACTGGGACCACATCATGGGCAGCACGCAAGACAACCTGGCAACGGCTATCACCGCCCCGGGAGTCGGATTGGGCCAAGCTCGGTCCAGCCTGGAATCAGAGCTTTCCGACTTTCCCCAGGTCGTCGTAAAGGACCAGGCCGAATACCGAGAGGGCAGAGCCACAGAGATCGACACGTTCCTGGTGATCATCAACGTGTTCTTGGTTATCGCGCTGCTCATCGCGGTGGTGGGTATCGCCAACACCATGGCCCTCTCGATATTCGAGCGAACCCGGGAGGTGGGCCTCCTGCGGGCCATTGGGACGGCCAAACGCCAGATCTGGGGAGCAATCCTCTTGGAGAGCATCATCGTCGCCGTCTTCGGAGGACTGGTGGGCATCGCCACCGGCGTAGTGGCCGGCGCTATCGCGGCTGCCGCACTCCCTGGCAGCGTCATCTCCACGGTAAGCGTGCCGTGGATCACGCTGGTGATCTACCTGGTTGTGTCGGCCGTGGCCGGAATGCTGGCCGCCTTCTTCCCGGCCCGCCGGGCCAACCGCCTCAATGTGTTGAAAGCCATCTCCCACCAGTAATACTTACCCATCGGCCTCATCCGCTACGCCCTCAAGACCATCGCCGGAACTCGCATCCGGTTTCTGCTGACCACCCTGTCCGTTGTGATTGGCGTGGCCTTCACCGTCGGCGTGTTCGTCACCACCGACGGACTGCGCTCCACTTTCGACGACCTCTCCGAGGACATATTCCGAGGGGTGGACCTCTCGGTGCGCTCGCAGACCGAGTTCGGAGACCGAGAGGTGAGTGCGCCGCTGGTGGACCCTGCTCTGGAAGACGTGGTGAGGTCGGTCGAGGGAGTCGCCGCCGCCGAAGGCGGGGTGTTCGAGTTCAACGTGATTGCCATTGACGCCGACGGCGAGCCGCTGACCAGCTTTGGCCCTCCCCAGATGGGGGTGTCGTGGCCCACAGACGAGCTGCTCAGCCAGGTGAGCGTATGGCCCGACGGCATGAGCCGACCCCCTTCCGGCCCCGACGAGTTCGCCATGGACGCCACCACCGCCCGCGAGAACGGGTTCGAGGTAGGCGAGCGGTACCGGGTGTCCACCCCCACCGGCACCCAGGCCTACACCCTGGTAGGGCACTTCCGCTTCGGGACCGGCGAGGACGCCACCGTGGGCGCGCAGATCATGGCGTGGGACGTGGAGACCGCCATGCAGGTGCTGCACGACGGGGGCGGCTTCGACAGCATTGACGTCCGCCTAGAGCCGGGCGCCTCTGTGGAAGCGGTGGCCGCGGCCATTGCCGCGGTTCTGCCCGACAACGTGGAGGTGGTGGCCAATCAGCAACTCGTGGAAGAGCAGACCGACGAGTTCAACGAGGTCATCGGCTTCTTCCAGAACTTCCTGCTGGGGTTTGCCATCGTCATTCTGGTGGTGTCGGCGTTCATCATCTACAACACCTTCACCATCCTCGTCGGCCAGCGCATCCGGGAACTGGGATTGCTGCGGGCGCTTGGCGCCAGCGGCACCCAGGTAACCTCCATGGTGATCGGCGAGGCGGTGGTGGTCGGGCTGGTTTCCACTGGGGTGGGCCTAGGCGTCGGCGTGCTCATCGCCCTAGCCCTTCAAGCCATGTTCGGCGCGTTGGGTGCTTCCCTGCCCGATGCCCCCATCATCATGAAGGGGGCCACTATCGCTGTCGCCTTCATGATTGGCGTGGGAGTGACCGCCGTTTCCGCCGTCTGGCCCGCGCTACGGGCCAGGAAGGTACCGCCCATGGCTGCGCTGGCCGCCGACGTGCGGCTGAGCGTCTCCGATGTGCGCCCGGCCCCCCAACTGGGTGCCTTGCTCTACGGACTGGGAGTAGCGGTCGTGGTGGCGGGAGTGGTGGCGCGGTCGCCGGGGATCATCGTGGTTGCCGCTCTAGTCGGATCGGTGTTGCTCTACGCCGGCGGCTCTCGCATTCATCCGATCTGCGGGAGGGCATCGGTGCTGGCTCTCGGGATACTCCTGCTGGTGGTGGCCATTGTCGCCGACTTCTCCACCGTCGACATCTTGGTGCTGCTGGGGATGGGAGCGCTGCTGGTGTTCGTGGGCATGAACCTGGTGAGCCCGATCTTCGCCAATCCGGCGGTCCGATTCCTCGGGCGGTTGACCCCATTGCTCTTGATCTTGGGACTTCCCGTGATTCTCCTCATCGGGTTGGGGGCGGTCATGCTTCGCAGAGGCGGGCTGTGGAGACGGTGGGTGAGGGACTTGTTCATGGGGGTCAGCTGGCGATTGGCCCGCCAAAACGCGGCCCGCAGTCCCCGGCGCACGGCCAGCACCGCCTCGGCGCTGATGATCGGGCTGGCCCTCGTGTCCATGGTCACCGTGCTGGGCCAGTCGTTCAAGCAGACTCTGGCCGACGTCTTGGACGAGTCGGTGAACTCCGACTGGCTCATCTGCGTGGGCGGCTGCGGCGACCCGACCGCCGCCTTCAGCCCGTTGGCGGCCCAGGCCATGGCCACCCAACCCGAGCTGGAATCGGTGGTCACTGTGCGGTTCCGCTTTGACGCGGCCCGCTCCACCTTCGACCAGCAAGAACAAGACATCGGATCGACCGATCTGGATGTGATCACCCGCCACATTGATCCCGACATCGTGGCCGGAAGCACGGTAGGGGCAGGCGCCGGCCAATTGCTCCTCCACGACGGCGAGGCCGAAGACCTCGGTGTGGGTGTGGGCGACCCGGTGGAGTTGGAGTTCCCCGGCGGGGAATTGGCTTCTCTGGAAGTGGCCGCCATTTTCTCCGATGCCACTGTGCTAGGAGCGTGGGTGATCGACCACGCCGACTGGGACCGCTACATGACCGGAGATCAAGACCAGTTCATATCCGCCATCACCGCCGAGGGATATACCGCTGATCAAGCCCGGGCCGCCCTAGAGTCTGTCACCGCCGACTACCCCCAGCTCGAGGTGCGCGACCAGGCCGAGTTCCGAGCCAGCCAGGAGAGCCAGATCGACACCTTCTTGGTTGTGGTGAATGTCTTCTTGGGGATCTCCCTGGTCATCGCCCTCATCGGCATCACCAACACGTTGGCACTGTCGGTGTTCGAACGAACTCGTGAGATAGGGCTTCTGCGAGCGGTGGGGATGTCTCGGCTCCAGACTCGGCGCACGATCCGCTGGGAGGGGGCCATCGTGGCCGCCTTCGGGGGAATCATGGGCGCGGTTATCGGCATTCTCTTCGCCTGGGCAGCGGTGGTGGTCATCCCCGACAGCTTCATCTCATCATTCGCGGTGCCGTGGTTCACGCTCATCATCTACATGGTGGTGGCCGCGGTGGCCGGGCTGGTGGCGGCCTATTTCCCCGCCCGCCGGGCCAGCCGACTCAACATCCTCGACGCCATCGCCTACGAGTAGCCCCCTCAGACAGATGGAATAAGCAGGGCCTACGAGTAGCCGTCTCAGTCGGGGAGGAATGAGCAGGGATCTTGCTGTCGTCCACGGTTACGCTGCCAGTGTGCGCGACACCGTCGAGTGGCAGGCGCTGAGCGCCCACCGAGAGGCGCTCAACGGCGTACACCTGCGGGATTTGTTCGACCGCGATTCCAACCGGGGCGAGCAGCTTGTGGCCGAGACCGACGGTTGGCTATTGGACTATTCCAAGAACCTCCTGACCGATGAAACCGTCGAGTTGCTGGTCGCCCTGGCCGACCGGGCGGAGCTGCGGCACCGGATTGAGGCCATGTTCGGCGGCGAGCCGGTGAACACCACCGAGAATCGCCCCGCCTGGCACGTCGCCCTTCGCCAGCCCAACCCGCCCCCTGAGGTTCGCGCTGAATTCGATCGCATGGCGGAATTCGCGGCCGAGGTCCGCAGAGGCCGCTGGCAAGCGGTGGTGAACATCGGCATCGGCGGGTCTGACCTGGGGCCGGCCATGGCCACCGCCGCTCTGGCTGCCTACGCCGACACTGAACTGGATGTGCGCTTCTTGTCCAATGTGGATGGCACCCACTTCCGCGAGATCACCCGAGGCTTGGACCCGCTTCGAACCCTGTTCATTGTGGTGTCCAAAACGTTCACCACCACCGAGACCCTGGCCAACGCCCGCACCGCACGGGCCTGGATCGCCGATGCGATGGGTGATGAACAAGCCGGTAACCACTTCGCCGCCGTCACTGCCAACCCCGACAAGGCCAAGGACTTCGGCATCAACTCTGAAGCTGTCTTCGCCATGTGGGACTGGGTGGGTGGCCGCTACTCGCTGGCCTCAGCGGTGGGGCTCAGCCTCATGGCGGCCGTGGGACCCGAAGCCTTCGCCGACATGCTGGGTGGGATGCACCACATCGACGAGCACTTCCGCACCGCCCCCTGGGCCGAGAACCTGCCCGCCCTGCTGGGGCTCATTGGCATCTGGAACCGCAACTTCTGGGGCTGGCCCACCTATGCAGTGCTCCCCTATTCCCAAGAGCTGGCCCCGTTCCCGGCCTACATCCAGCAGCTCGACATGGAGAGCAGCGGCAAGTCGGTGCGGGCCGACGGCACCCCGGCCAATACAGCCACCGGCCCGGTGGCGTGGGGCCAGCCGGGCACCAACGGCCAGCACGCCTTCCACCAGATGCTGCACCAGGGCACCGACATCGTCCCGGTGGAGTTCATCGGCTTCTGCTGCCCTAACCACGAACTCACCGAACACCACGATCTGCTCATGGCCAACCTGTTGGCCCAGGCCGAATCGCTGGCCTTCGGCGCCTCCGACACTGGCGACCCCCACCGGCAGTTCTCCGGCAACCGGCCCAGTACCATCATCCTCGGCGACCGACTCACACCCCGCACTCTGGGCCAACTCGTAGCCATCTACGAGCACAAGGTGTTCACCCAGGCCACCATCTGGGGCATCAACCCCTTCGACCAATGGGGAGTCGAACTGGGCAAGACCCTGGCCACCGCCATCGCCGCTGAACTCTCCGGCGCCGCCGAGCCCAACCCCACTCGCGACTCCTCCACCCAATCCCTCATCAACCGCTACGCCAGCAGCCGATAGCGGGACTGCCAGCCCCCCGATAGCGGGTCAGTTTTCTTCGAGGCATTGGAGGGCTTCGCGGATGGGTTTCCAGCCACTCCAGACCTGCTCGCTCTGTGAGGCTTCGTAGGCGGTGTAGGCAGTGAGCTGGGGGTCTTGGACATCGCCGAATGCGATCAGGACCCGCTTCCAGTTCTGTCCGTTGTTGGGTGGCTTGTGGCGGTTGGCTTCGTAGTAGCGGCTCACGGTTTCTCGTAGTTCGTCGGTGACGCAGGCCGCGATCCGCTCGGCCGTCGGGCCGGACCCGCCGCTGTCGGAGCCGTCGCTGTCGGGTTGGGGATCTTGGTCGTTGTCGGAGCCGTCAGTGCCCGTGTCCGGCTCGGAATCCTCGCCGTTGTCGGGGTCGGTGCTGTCGGTGGCGGTGTCGGGTTGGGGGTCCTGGATGTTGTCGAGTTGTGCGGTGTCGGGGGGCGGTTCGTCGGTGATGGTGCCGGTGGCGGTGTGCTGGTCGGGGTGGAGCCGGGCCCGGCCCGCGGTGACGCGGAGGCGGATCTGGAAGGTCTCGGGGCCTTCGTCGAGACGGTCCCGCAGCAAGAAGACCGGGATAGTCTGGGTGGTCTCGCCCGCGGCGATGCGGACGTGCCAGGCCGAGGAGGCGTAGTCGCTGTCGGCTGTGGCCGACACGGGGCTGGAATCGGCGGTGGCATAGGAGACGGTCACGTCGTGGCCCAGCACCCGGTCCAAGGTGACGGTGAAGTGGATCACGCCGTCGGTCTCCGCAGCGGCGGCGTCGCTGATCGACACGTACGCCATGGGCTCGTCGTTGTCGGCGACCGCTACGGTCGCCGCGCCCGCGGTCGTGGAGGTGTCGTAGTGGTAGGCGCTGTCGACGGCGACAGTGACCGTGCCGTCGGGCTCGTCGTTGCCGTCGTCGACGGTGCCCAGCCGCAGCGTGAACGTGCCCGACGCGGGGACCGTCACCGTGCGCGTCCCGGCGTCGATGCCGTAGTCGCCCTCGGAGGCGACAGTCAAGGTGACCTCCAGCGGCAGCGCCGGCGCAGGATCCGCGGTGACAGTGAACACCGCGTCTGCGCCCTCCACCACATCGCCGCCCGCGGTCACGCTGACAGCGGGCGCCGCGCCGTTCGGGTCGTTGTCGGCAACCGTGACACGCGCCGTCCTCGACGAGCCCAGCCCGTACGCGCTGCCTGCGATCACCTTCGCCGTCACCGCTGCGTCGGCCTCGCGGGCGGCGTCGTCGACCGTGGCGACCCGCAGCGTCGCGACTCCGGTATCGGAGACAGCCACGGTGCGCCGCCCGGCCTCGCCCGCCCCAAGATGCCCCGCCGCGCCGGACACGTCGACCGTCACGTTCGTCGAACCGCCGCTGGAGGGCGGCGGGTTCACCACCACCGTGAACTCCGCCGCGTCGCCCTCGACGACGCCGGCCGACTGCGCGATCACCGAGGCTGACGACGCGGGCAGCGTCACCGTGTCGTGGTTGGTGATCGTGTAGACGAACGTGTGCAGCCCGCCCCGATAGCGGCTGGTGCCGATGGGGTCCTTGACGACCACTGTGAACTGCTCGCCGGAGTCCTTGTGGGCGTCGTCGATGATCTCGATGTAGAAGTGGGCGCGGTCCTGGCCGGCCGCCAGCGCAGTCCCCCCGGCGACGCTGTTGTGCAGCGAGCAGTTCGACTGGTTCGGGTCCATCGCCAGCGGCTTGTTGAACCGGTCGCGCACCCGATAGTCCCCCCCCAGCATCGCGGAGACCTTGGCAGAGTCGCTAGCGCCCTCAAAGCACACCTGGAAGCCCCACGCATCGGGAATCTCCACCCACGCGTCAGGATCGAACAGCTCCGGGTCGCCGGTGTAGGTACGCGACCGGGTCACCGCGAAATGCGCTCCGGACCCGCCCTCGGGCAGCACCGAGCCACCCGAGTAATGCGACAGGTACAGGAAGTCGGTCCAGCTCTCGGGCCACACCGTGTCGTCGACTTTCACACTCACCACGCCGGTCACCGAGCCGTAGCCGCCGCCCGACGCAGAATGCGTCACCTCGCCGTCGACGTCCTTGAGATCGTCGTCCTCCACGGTCCGCACCGTGACCCGCTGCGGCTTGTGCCAGTCGGTCGGCAGGAAGAGCAGCTTCGGCTTGGCCGCGTCGTCTGAACCCAAGAACAGGCCACCAGCAGTCGACACCTCCATCCCCGCGGGCACCTCGATCTTGACCGTCACCACACCCGACGGCTTCGACTCCAGACGCACCGAATAGGCCGTCTGCCTGGACTTGCGCTTGACCAGACCCGAATCAGGGTCATGACGTTGCTCCCTCAGCTCCAGCGTCGCCGACAGCATCGCCGTCGACGACGTCGACAGCTCCAGCAGCATGGCAGCAGCGTCGTCGTCGGTGATGCTCACCGTCGCCTGCTTGGTCGTCCCGAGGCTGTAGCCGGTGCCGGCGGTCAGCGTCAGCACCGCTGTCTCGGTGCCCTCGCCCGCGATGCTGTCGTCGATCACCGTCAACGTCAGCGTCGCCGACGGCTGGCCGCTGCGGATCGTCACCGTGCCGGTCCTCCCAGCGCAGTCCGAACCCGGCAGCGAATAGTCCACGCCACAGCCCGCAATGCCGCCCACGGCGAACGACACCGTCAGGTCGGCCGACGGCACCGGGCTCACGATCACCTTCACCGTCCGCTGTGCCGTTCCCGCAGCCTCCCCAGCGCTGTAGTCGGCCTGCTCGAACGACACCACCGGCACCGTCGGCTGCGGCGGCGGCGCCACCGTGTCGGCGTCGATGTTCACGTCGAACGAATTGCTGGTTCCGTGGGGGTCCGCGCCGCCGGTGACGTTGGTCACTCGAGCTGTGGCGTCGAACCCGTTGGCGCTGGTGTCGTTGGGGCCCAGCGCGACGGTCACGGTCTGCATCGGATCGGTCGTCGAGTCCGACGGGGCGGTCAGCCGCAGCGTCGCGGTCTGCACCGTGTTGGTGTCATGCCCGGCGAAGGTCACCGTCGGGGTCAGCGACGCCCCCGAGGCGACGCTCACACCGCGGTTGATCGACCCGCCCGGCTTCTTCGCGATGTTCACATCCCCCGCGTTGACGTTCGACAGCACCAGCGGCACCTCGACCGTCTCGCCCGTATACAGCCGCCGGCCCAGCGACACCGTGAACTCCGCGGCGGCTTTCGCGCCCGAGCCGCCCTCGGCGATCGACCCGGAGCCTGTGCGCGACAAGCTCACCACCGTCGCGTCGTCGTCGGTGATCGTGACCGTCGCCGTCGACGGCGACCCCAACGTCACCCGCGCCTGGGACACAGACAGGGTCACGTCGAACGTCTCATCGCGCTCGTCGTCGGAGTCGCTGTTGATTGCGAAAGTGACATCGGTACTCGACACCCCCGCAGGGATCCCAACATTGACCGCGTCGCTGTCATAGTCCACCCCCGCGACCGACGCGTCGCTGCCGCCAGTCGCGGTGCCGTCCGCCGGCGTCAACGCGACCTGCACCGGAATATTGGAGTCCCCCCCAACCTCCACAGTCACCGTCGCCGCGCCGGCACCCTCGCCCACCGACACCGCCAAACCCTTCAACCTGACCGTCACCGCATCATCATCAGTGATCGTCACCGCGGTGGAGGCGGTGCCGAGCGTGTAGCCGGTCCCCGAGGTCAGCGTCAACGTGAACGTCTCATTGTTCTCGAGGAAGCCGTCGTTGCTGATCGTCACCGTGAACGTGTGCGACGTCGCGTTCGCCGGGAACGTGAACATCGCTGACGGCGCCGTGTAATCAGGCCCATCGGTCGCGGTGCCGTCCGCCGCAGTGAGGTTCACCGTCAACGCCGATGTCGGCGCCGGTCCGGCGTTCACTGTCACGCTCACCTTCCCGCCGACGACATTCTCAGCCACGCTGTAAGTCGCCTGAGCAAAGCTCAGCTGCGGCACCGGCGGGTCGTCGTTGTCGGTGATGGTCAAGGTGGCCGTGGTCGGCGCGGCGGTCCGGTAGCCGGTGCCCGGGGACAGCGTCAAGACGATGGTCTCGTCGTCGTCGTCGACCATGTCATCGGTGATCGTCACCGGGATGTTCGCCATGGTGTTCCCCGCGGGAATATTGACACTGCCTGTGAGCGCCGTGTAGTCGCTGCCCGATGTCGCGGACCCGCCGATCATGTAGCTCACCATCACCGCGCTGGTCTGCGCTCGCAACAACTCCACCGTGAACGAGCCCGTGCCGGTCGCCTCGGCGCCGGTGTACGCCGACTGGGTGAATCTCGCCATCGGGTCGTCGTTGTCGGTGATCGTGACCGTCGCCGTGGCTTTGGCGGTATCGGCGGTCACCCGCGTCTGAGCGCTCGACACGGTCACGTCGAACGTCTCATCAGGCTCGTCGACGACGTCGTCGGTGATCGGGACACCCAGCGTGACGCTGCTGGTTCCCGCGGTGATCGTGCCCGACAGCGCGTCGCTGTCATAGTCGCCGCCCGTGCCGCCGCTCACACCGGTCGCGGTGCCGCCGGACATCGCCAGCGAGAACGCCACATCGACCTCGGACTCGCCGACCAGATCCACCACAATGTCCGCGGTGCCGGCGCCCTCGCCCACCGACACCGCCGAATCCTGCAAACTGACCGTGACCGAATCATCATCAGTGATCGTCACCGTGGTGGAGGCGGTGTCGAGGGTGTAGCCGGTCCCCGGGGTCAGCGTCAGCGTGAACGACTCGGCGTCCTCGAGGATGCTGTCGTTGTTGAGGTTCACGCTGATCGTCTCGGTGGTTCGGCCCGTTCTGAACGTGAAGGTCGTCGCCGGCGCGGTGTAGTCGTCGTCCTCGGTCGCGGTGCCCGGCGCGGACGACAGGTTCACCGTCAAGTCCGCGGCCGGCGCGGTCGTGGCGTTCACCACCACCGTCGCCGTCCCGCCGCCCTCAGCAACTCTGTAGGTCGCCTTTGCGAAGCTCAGCTCCGGTGTTGACGACACTGCGGTCTCGGAGATCGTGATCGCGGCCTGGCGGGCGTCGCCCGCGGCGATTGCGCCGACGTTGGTGGTCCGGTCGGCGTGGTTCAACAGCCTGTCCAAGGCGGGTATCTGCACCGTGACGGTGTCGTCGGTGTTATCGCGGTCGGGGTTGGCGACAGTGAACGTGATCGTCGCGGTCTGCGCCCCCACGCCGGTGAAGGTCACCAGCAGCGCGGCCTGGCCGGGGCTGGTCCGCCCCGCCAGCGGGTCCGCCCCCATGGTCACACCGGTGCCCGACGCGGCCCACCTCAGCGCCCGCGCACGGTTGAACCCGGCGCCGCGGCCCGACAGGACCGCCCCCGTCGACGACGACAGCCGCACCGGCACCTGCACCACCTCGCCCGGCGTCAGCGCCCGCTCCAGCTCGACGGTCACCGTCGCCGACGGCGCCGACCTGTCGTTCTCCGACACCGTGCCGCCGCCGGACAGGCTCACCGCGAAAGCGGCGTCGTCGATCAGGCGCACCTCCACGTTGCCGCTCACCGAGCCGTAGCCCCCGCCCGACGCCGTGTGGGTGATGGTCTCGGTCAGCTCCTGGGCGTTGCGGATGCCGTTGCCAGCAGTCGCGGAATCCACTGTCACGGTCTGCGCGACCCACCAGTTCGACACGGTGAACGTCAGCGTCGTCGAGGCCGCCGCGGCGCCGCCGGCCGACACCTGCACATCGCTGCCAGCGTTGACCGCGACGGTCACCGGGCCCGTCGGGGCTGTCCCCAGCCGCACCGTGTAGCTGTCGGTGAGCGGCGCCGTCTTCGAATCCTTCTCCTCAGCGACCGCCGTGTCGTTGCCGGTGTGGACGAACACGAGCCCCGCAGCCGCTGTGCCCTCGACCACGACCAGATCGAAGGTGGCGTCGCCGACACCTCGAAGGCCGCCGCCGAGGTTGCTGCCCGCAGACGCCGCCTCACCGGTCTGTAGCGACACCGTCACCGAGTCGCCGTTCACAGACTCGTCGACACTGTCGCTCACCGCGGTCAACTCCAGCACCGCGGTCTGCGCCCCCGCACCCGCGAACGTCACCTTCGCATGCAGATTGCCCGCGAGCCCCACACGACCCACATCGCCCACCGTCACGCCCGTGTTCGCCTCGCCGGGCTTCACAGCCAACTCGAAATCGCCGGGAAACACCGAGGAGTCCAGCGACAACGCCGACAGCCCCACCCGCAGCACCGCAGTCTCCCCTGCAATCAGCGCCCGACCAAGCGTGATCGTGAACTGGGCCTTGCCGCCCTCGGGGATCGAACCCGAACCGTTGCGAACCATGCTCACCGCGGTCGCGTCGTCGTCGTTGATCGTCAACGTCGCCGATTTGACCGTGCCGACGCTGTAGTCGCTGCCGGAGTCGTCGATGGTGACGATCACCGTCTCGGGCGCCTCGTCGGCGATGTCGGGCAGCACGCTCACAGGAATATCCACCCTGGTCGCGTCCGCGGGCACGGTCACGCTGCCCGACAACGCCGCGAAGTCGTCTTCGGCCGTCGCGGTGCCCGTCACCGTGTAGGCCACTGTCAGCGGCGCCGCCTGCGCCGGCGACACCCGCAGCCGCAGCACCGCGGAGCGGCCTGCCGGGGCCTCCCCGGCGGTGTAGGAGGCTTGGGCGAACTGCACCGTCGGCACCGACTGGTCGTTGTCGAGCACCCGCGCCGTGACAGACGGCACGCTCAGATTGTTGTAGCCGTCGTCGCTGCTGGTGGTGGCGAATCTGATGCCCACCGAGCGCCCGCCGCCGAAGTTGACCACGTTGTCGTCGACGGCAGACACCGACACGGGCTGCGCTGTTGCCCAGTTCGACGCGGTGAACGTCAACTGCGCCGACACGCCGCCGCCGACCTGCAGCGCGGCC